>JBARKD010000236.1:0-16985 GCA_049800615.1 Acidobacteriaceae bacterium
CGGTTACTATCGTTGGAAGCGGCGCCAGGCGGCGCGCAAGTTCGAGGTTTATATGCGCAAGCAAAATCGCGACGTCCGCTTCGACAGCGAGGGCCGCTACATCGATCCCGATGAAAAGCGCGATCCCAACGATCGCCGGTGGATGAATTAGACCGTTTGGGCGGAAGGGCAAACCGACGGAGAGCGTGGCGGAGAAACCGTGTTGGGGTCTAGGCGCTGTCTTCCTGGCAAGCGATTGGAAGAGCGCGCGCCTCAGCGGCTGAAGCCGCTCTGCTGTTCGATTTGACGGCGGGGCTGAAGCCCCGCCCCTTCAAAGCAAAGGAGTGGCCATTCTGGAGCGGCAGGCAAGCGAGGGGCAGGGAAAGAAACTGCAGATTCCTCGGCTTCGCTTCGGAATGACAAAGGGTAGGCCTGCGTCTCCGGAGAGCGCCGCTGCCAAATAGGCAACTGTCGATCTTCCGCCCTCTTTACTGAAGCCGGTCGCTGATTGGTCGATTTGACGGCGGGGCTGAAGCCCCGCCCCTTCAGAGCCAAGAGTGCCGCACCCCGGACCACATCGCTCCAGTTCGCTACGCTCTGTCGAGATGACAATTCCCGAGATCCTAGACCGTCGTGCGGATGTGTAATTCCCGCAGTTGCTGCGCGCTGACCGGCGTGGGAGCATCCACCATCAGATCGATCGCCCTCGCTGTCTTGGGAAATGCGATCACCTCACGCAGGCTTTGCGCTCCGGCCAAAATCATCGCTATGCGGTCCAGACCCAAGGCAATTCCCCCGTGCGGCGGCGTTCCATAGGTAAGCGCTTCTAAGAAAAACCCGAAACGGGTTCGCGCTTCTTCCTCGCTCATGCCCAGCGCGCGAAATATTTCCTGCTGCACATCCTGGCGGTGGATACGAATGGAACCGGAACCGAGCTCCAGCCCATTCATCGCCAGATCGTAATAACGAGCGCGGACCGAGGCCGGGTCGGAAACAAGCCTTTCCATGTCTTCTTCATGCGGCGAAGTGAAGGGGTGATGAGCCGGAAGCCAGCGCCGCGTCTCCCGATCGAACTCGAACATGGGGAAGTCGGTCACCCAGATGGGCCGGAAGGCAGCGTCCCCCGCGACCTGCTTGCCCTGCAGACGTTCCGGATCCTCGACCACCGTGTCGGTCGTGGCCTGCACACCATGCCGGTCCGCGTACCGTCTGGCCAATTCGACACGCAAATTGCCCGCCGCGGAGTAGACCTGGATCTCACGCTCCGACAGGTGCCCTTCGGTTTTGGTGTCGCTCGCTTGCACATGGACCGCGGCGTCCCCCGCCACCATTACCAGCAGGTCTTCCCCTGAACCCTCCGCCTGCGGCGGCGCCAGCTCACGAATCTTCTTAACGGCTTCGGGAAATCCCTTCTCCAGCCGCCTGAAGTCGTCGATTAGCTTCGCGCCTTTGCCGGTGTCGAACAGGGGGCGGTTCTCATCCCGCTCCTTGCGCGAGAGCTCGCCTACCTTCGGGATGCACACCACCACTACCGGCAGGGTTGGGTCAATTGCTAAAGCCTGTAGATCCTCGTCCCGGAACGCCGCGCGAACGTCGAGCAAACCCGGCATGCGGAGATCCGGCTTGTCGATGCCGTAGCGGCGCATCGCCTCGTCGTAAGTGATCCGGGGAAAGGGAGTCGGTAAGGCTATGCCCACCGCGGCGAATGCCTCGCGCAGAAATGTCTCCACCACCTGGAACACATCCTCCTGGCGGACGAACGACATTTCCAGATCGACCTGTGTGAACTCCGGTTGCCGGTCGGCCCGCAGATCTTCATCGCGGAAGCAGCGTGCAATTTGAAAATAGCGATCGAATCCCGAGATCATCAGAATTTGCTTGAATAGCTGCGGCGACTGAGGCAGGGCGTAGAACTGGCCGCCGTGCACCCGGCTGGGTACCAGGTAATCTCGTGCCCCCTCGGGGGTGGAACGGGTCATGAACGGGGTCTCGATTTCCAGAAAACCCTGGGTTGACAGGCTCTCCCGCACCGCTCGGGTGATTTTGTGGCGAAGCTCGAGATTTAATTGCATCTGCTGCCGGCGAAGGTCGATGTAACGATACTTCAAGCGCAGTTCTTCATTCGCGATCGCGTCTTCGGCTGGGGAAAACGGCGGTACCCGGGAGTCATTCAGTACCAGCAACTGCTGGGCAGCCACTTCAATCTCACCCGTCTCCATTTTGGGGTTGATGACGTCCTTACCCCGCAGGCGGACATTGCCTTTGACAGCCACCACATATTCCGGACGCACCTGTTCCGCCTTGGCATGGCCCTCCGGTGTCAGATCCTTATCGAGCACAATCTGCGTGATCCCGGTGCGGTCGCGGAGGTCGAGGAAAATCAGGTTGCCGTGGTCGCGCCGCCGGTTCACCCACCCCATGAGAGTGACCTGTTCGCCGGCGTGTTGCGCGCGAAGCTGACCGCAGGAATGTGTGCGCTGAAGAGTACCTAAAAAATCGAGCAATGCAGACTGTCCTAATTGTTTGGAGTGAGAAGAGCCATGAGCTTCCCGCCTAATTGATCCCGTGAGACCTTAAACTGCTCACCAGAGGCGAAGTGCTTTACCGTCAAGATACCGGAGGCAGCCTCGTCCTCACCCAATATCACGATAGCGTTAGCGATTTTGTTTCCCGCTTCGAAGGATTTCTTCAGGCGAAACGATCCATCGCCCAGCTCCACCCGCAGTCCTGCAGCGCGCAGTTCCCGGGCCAATACCAGCGCGGCTGGATTCATGCGCTCGCCCAGTGGGGCGATGTAAGCCGCGGCAGGCGGGGCGAATTGTTGATTTTGCGCCTGCAGCGCGAGCACCAGTCGATCTTCGCCCATGGCGAAGCCAATCCCGGGAGCCTTCGGGCCCCCAATCGCCTCGGAAAGCCCGTCATACCGGCCGCCTCCGAGGAGCGCATTCTGAGCCCCCAGGTCGTCGGACACGAATTCGAAAGTGGTTCGCGTGTAATAGTCGAGGCCGCGCACCAGGCGGTGATTATGAACATAGGCCACACCGCAAGCGTCGAGCGCGGCGCAAACGGCGGCAAAATGGGCTTTCGAGCCTTCATCGAGCGAGTCCCAGATGCGCGGGAGCGACGCGATAATGGGCTGATCTTCAGGATGCTTGCAGTCCAGCACCCGTAACGGGTTGTTGACCGCGCGCCGCTGGCAATCCTCGCACATGCGGCCTACAACCGGCTGCAGGGCCGTGCGCAAAGTTTGCACGTAGCGCGGCCGGTCGGTCGCTGAGCCAACGGAGTTGAGCAATAACTTCCAGTTGCGGATTCCCAGTTCGTTCAGTAGGGTGGCCAGCATCTCCAGAACTTCCGCATCCCGCAGCGGCGACTCGCTGCCCGCGCTCGGCGGCCCGATAACCTCGGCGCCAATCTGAAAGAACTGGCGGTAGCGCCCTTTCTGCGGCCGCTCCCGGCGGAACTGCGGCCCGATGTAGTAGAGCTTCTGCAGCTGGCCCGCCTCCCCCAGCTGATGCTCGATGTACGCCCGGACCACGCCGGCGGTGTTCTCCGGACGCATGGTCAAAGATTGTCCAGGTTCGGGCGCGAAGGTGTACATCTCCTTGGAGACGATGTCGGTGTCCTCGCCTACCCCGCGGGCGAAGAGCTGTGTCTCTTCCAGAATCGGCGTGCGGATTTCCCCGAAGGAGTAGCGGTCGAAAACCTGACGCGCGATCGTATCAACGTGGTTCCATAAGGCGGTTTCCGGTGGCAGCAGGTCCCGCGTCCCGCGTACGGCTTGTAAAACACTCATAAATGATGAATTACCCAATTACTGGTACCAGAATACAGGTTCGCCTCTGGTTATTTCGAACCTACCACTTCTCCAATTCCTTCAGGTAAGTCGCGGTGTAGTCCAGGTAGTTGCGCGCGTATTTCAGAATGGACTCCCGGTCATTCGGATCCAGATGCCGCCGCTCTTTCGCCGGTACTCCAGCCCAAAGCGTATTCGGGGGCACCACCGTGTTTTCCGGCACAACCGCGCCGGCCGCAATGATGGATCCTTCGCCGATGCGGGCATTGTTGAGGATGGTGGAACCAATGCCGATCAGACAGGCGTCTTCGATAACACACCCGTGAACCGTGGCATTGTGCCCGATGGTGACCCAGTCACCAACCTCCACCGGATACTTGTGACGCATGCCATGCAGAACTGCGCAATCCTGAACATTGCTGTACGCGCCCAGGCGTATGCTGTGCACGTCGCCGCGCAGCACGGCGTTCATCCAGACGCTGGAATGCTCTCCCAAAACCACTTGGCCCAGGATTTGTGCAGAAATGTCGACATAGCAGGAACTGGGGACCACTGGGCTATGCCCGAGATAAGACCGAACCATAAGCAAATTCCTTGCCGTTAACGCTGAATAAGCTTGACTCCATCCCTCAAAGGTAACGTAAGCTGATAGAACCTAAACGGGATGTTTGGAGGTGTAGTTCATTTGGCAGAGGTTCGCGTGCAGGAAGGCGAGCCGCTTGAGAACGCGTTGCGCCGGTTTAAGCGCAAGGTTCAACAGGAAGACATCATCAAGGAAGTGAAACGCCACTCCTTTTACCTGAAACCTGGCGAACGCCGTCGCGTGAAGGAAGCATTAGCCCGCAAGCGGAATCGCAAGAAGGCAAGAAAAGAGCAGGACTAAGCCTGCCTGAACGGCCTACCGCTCTCTTTTCGGCACGGTAGGCCGACCATCCCGTATTGACAAAGAGGTGGTAATTCCCCTCTCATTCCTGGTTGTGGGGAGTGCGAGGAAAAGCTGTGGAGTTACGGACGAAACCAGCTGGTAAGTGAGACGTAGCTAATCCAGCACTTCGTCGATGGAAGTACTGCAAAATTCCAAGGCATGCTGGGGGGGACGCGTATGGACTTTGTTGACAAGATTCTCAAATGTTCAGATTGCGGTAACGACTTCATCTTTACCGCTGGCGAACAACTGTTCTTTCATGACAAGCAGTTCAAGAACGATCCTAAGCGGTGCAAGCAGTGCAAGATCAAGCGCGTAGCGGGAACCGGGAGCGGCGTGCGTACGGAAACCCGAACCATCTGTTCGGAGTGCGCCACGGAGACCACCGTACCTTTTAAGCCGACGCAGGGTCGGCCGGTGCTCTGCAGATCCTGCTTTCAGCAGCGGCGGCCTTCAGTTCCATCCACCGCAGTGGCCAGTGCTGCTTCCTAAAACCTGAAAGAAAAGTGCGCAAGGGCGGCATCTCTCCGGCGGCTTTTACCCGCGCTGGAGAGATCCGGGTATTCCTGCGTAAACCGGTAGTCTCTATTCGATTTGATGGCGGGGCTGAAGAGCCTGCGTGGGAACCGATGGTTCTGGGAACAGGAGGTCCCGGGAACAGCAGGTCCCTCCACTTCGCTACCCCGGATTTCCCGTTGAGGTTAGCGGCGTTGGCAAGCTTCATGCGCCTTTCTTTAAGGAAAGGCGCATACGTGGACGTGTCCGGCGCAGCGTGACGGGAAATCCGGGTACGCTTCGGTCGGGATGACAATTCAATCTAGAGTGGAAGAGGGGCGGGGCTTGCCCTCAGCCGTCCCTGCGGGACTGAGTCGTTTTTCCTAACCCGCCCCAGGACTGCGTCCTGGCTATTCTCAGTCGTCCCTGCGGTACTAAATCCTGCATAAGGCGGTTCTCACGCGGATTCTGAAGCCCCGCCCCTTTAACCTGGGTACTTAGTTCGCTGTGGCGGGCTTGCGTGTGGCGGCGCGTCCAGCCATCTTGACCGGTGAGCCCAGCGGCTCGTTTGCTTTTTGCCCCAAAGCCTTCTGCTTCTTGTCTTCGTGGGTGACCAGGAGGGCTTCGAGCTGGCGCAGTAAATTCATTATGTTCATGGGTTTGACGAGCATCTCGTCCATACCTTCATCGCGCCATTCCGAGCCCGGCACCGGGAATGCCGTGAGCATGGCCACGGCCGGCTGATACGGCGCCTGTTTGGCCGCCCGAACCACTTCCAGGCCCGCTGATTCGCTCTCCATTCGCATATCCGTGATCACCATGTGGAAGGTGCTGGACCGCAACTTGGATTTGGCCTCGCGGGCAGAAGCGGCCGTTTCGACCTCGAAGTCGTTCATCTCCAGGACCGCTTTGAGCGTGAGCAAAATTGCGAGTTCATCATCTACCAAAAGAATGCGACGTTTCATAGAAAAAACTCCTGGGGCGCGGTGACCGTGGTTCTTCCGGGGGAAGATACCTCTGATGGATGCTACCTGAATTGGCGTTGCTTTGAGTGGGCATCCATTCATTCAGTAGACTGGCAACGTGGCAGAATACCACGTCGAGAACTTTGGCTGCCGGGCCAGCCGGGCAGATGGCGAGGTCATCGCAGCGGAGCTGCGAAATCGCGGTCTGCACCCTGCTTCGAGTCTCGGCCTGGCTGATGTCATTATCGCCAACACCTGCAGCGTAACCGCTCAAGCTGACAAGACTGCCCGGGCCTTCATACGCCGCGCGCATCGGGAGAACCCTAATGCCCGCATCCTGGTCACCGGCTGTTATGCACAGCGGGCCCCGCAGGAGGTCGCCGCCCTCCCCGGCGTGCACCGGGTGATTGGCAATAGCCACAAGGCCCTCGTACCGGAGATTGTCGAACGCAGCGCGGACTTTGTGCCCCTGGCGGCGCTGCTCGTGGATGATGCCTTTGCCCACTCCGAGTTGTCAATGCCGCAAGGCGGCTGGTGGGCCGAACAGAGCGTGCAGACACGCCCCAACCTCAAAGTGCAGGATGGTTGCGGCAATCGCTGTTCCTTCTGCATCATTCCGGCCACCCGCGGTTTTAGCCGCTCGGTTGATCTGGAAACGTGTCTGCACCAGGTGCGCGCTTTTGTCGCCGCCGGCGGCACGGAGCTGGTTCTCTCCGGCATCAATCTCGGCCGCTGGGGCAAGGATCTCGAGCCGCAAAGCACTTTGCAGGCGCTTGTAGCTGCGATTCTCGAGCACACCGCTTTGCCCCGGTTGCGCCTCAGCTCTATCGAGCCGATGGATTGGACCTGGGAAATGTTGGCGCTTTTTACCGGCCCAGCCGGTCATCGCCTCGCACGCCATGCTCATCTGCCCCTGCAATCGGGCTCCGATACCATTCTGCGCGCCATGCACCGCCGTTATCGGCCGTGGCACTACGCCGAGAGAGTCCGGCTCATTCGCGACAG
Organism: Acidobacteriaceae bacterium; assembly: GCA_049800615.1. Taxonomy (GTDB): domain Bacteria; phylum Acidobacteriota; class Terriglobia; order Terriglobales; family Acidobacteriaceae; genus PALSA-350. The sequence continues at coordinate 7,166 of JBARKD010000236.1, forward strand.
CATGCCCGATGCCGCTATTGGCGCCGATGTCATGGTGGGCTTTCCGGGCGAGACCGATGCCTTGTTTGAAGAAAGCTTCACCTTCATCGCTACCCAGCCTTTCACGTACCTGCATCTGTTTCCTTTTTCCCCTCGCCCCGGGACCAGGGCATGGCAACTGGCTCAGGAATCTTCCGTCCCGGCAAAGGTGGTGGAGCGACGCATGGCACGGCTGCGGGAACTCATCGCCGCGCGGAATCTGAGTTTTCGCCAAAGCTTCCTCGGACGCACCTTGCCGGCGGTTACCTTACGTACCGATCCGGGAATGCCCGGGCTGGCACTGAGCGACAATTTTCTCGAGCTGCGTCTCGATTCTCCGAGGGCCGCAAACCGGGACGTTCGCGTTCGGGTGACCGGGCTCGCCGACGGCATTTTGACCGGTTGCCTGGAGGCGTGAGACATTCCTTCACGACCGCTTGCGTGAATGCTATGCTTTATTGCGGGGGGCCTTCGTCTCTCATATTCCGGAGGAAGTCATCGATAAGCGTTCAGCCAAGTCTTTTATCCGCATCAACGACAGAATTCGCGCGCGTGAGATCCGCGTCATCGACGAAAACGGGGAGCAGCTTGGAATTCTGCCTCCTTTCGAAGCCCTAAAAATAGCCCGCGAGCGCGGCTTAGACTTGGTCGAGGTTTCGCCCACCGCGCAACCGCCAGTGTGCCGAATTCAGGATTACGGTAAGTTCCTTTACGAAAAGGACAAGAGCGAGCGGGCGGCGCGGAAAAAGCAGAAGGTCATCGTGGTCAAAGAAGTGAAGTTTTCTGTGACTGTCGATGAGCACGATTACCAGACCAAGAAGAATCAGGCTGTCCGCTTCCTCGGTGAGGGCGACAAGGTAAAGGCCTCATTGCGTTTCAAGGGCCGCCAGATGGCCCACCGCGAACTCGGCTATGCCATCATCAATCGCCTCATTCAGGATATGGGAGACGCGGGTGTGGTCGAGTTCATGCCCCGCATGGAAGGCACGACGCTACACGCCATCCTGGCCCCGGGGAAGAAGGCCGAGCCGCCGAAGAAGCCTGTCGCGCCCAAGCCGCCTGCTTCCGGCGTGGTTGGCCAGCAGCAACCCCAGTCCGCCCAGTCTTAGGCACAAATGGCAACACACGGCTGAAGGTTTCACTCTTCCGAGGAAGCTGGCCTGGCCAGTAGCGCCTCCGGCGGCTCTCCCGTATAATCTCAACAGTTGAGACACCTGAAGTAAGCAGGAAAACCATGCCCAAATTAAAGACCCACAAGGGCGCGGCCAAGCGCTTCAAAAAGACGGCCACGGGAAAGATCCTCCGCGGCCAGACCAAGAAGCGGCACATCCTGACCTCCAAGTCGCAGAAGGTCAAGAAGCACTTGAGTGGCACCGTCCTGGTTTCTGATGCTGATGCGCGCAAAGTAGCGCGTATGATCCCCTACGCCTGATCTGGTTTAGGGCCTTCCGGCCCCTGTTCCAAAAGAACAAGACGATCGGCTTAACCGCGAGTGAAGAGGTAATTCCTGCCTCCAGCCGCCCACCGCACCACTGAAGGAGAAGAGCAATGCCCCGCGTAAAACGTGGAACAAAACGTAATGACCGCCGCAAGAAAATCCTCAAACGAGCCAGCGGTTATTTCCTCACCAAATCGAAGCTTTATCAGGCAGCGCAGGAAGCGGTCGAACGCGGCCTCAAGTTTGCCTACATCGGCCGCCGCCAGAAGAAGCGCCAGTTCCGCCGGCTGTGGATTGTCCGCATTGGCGCTGCCGCCAAGCTGAACGGGATCAGCTATTCCCAGCTGATTCATGGATTGAAGCTGGCGGGTATCGAGCTGGATCGCAAGATCCTGGCAGATCTTGCGGTGAACGACGCCGCCGGATTTACCGCGCTCGCCGGGCAGGCCAAAAGCGCCCTCACCAAAACCGCCGCCTGAACTTTCTGAGTCCCGCCCTAGCCCGGTCTCGCATGGCCGGGCTTCGATGCGAAGAGTCCCCATGCCGCCGATTGAGATTCCCACAATCAAAGACTATTCGCCCGGGTCGCTCGATAGGTTTTTTGGCGCAATCCTGGATCTGTTTGACCGGGATGCAGCTTCAGCCGAATCGATCGAGGAGTTGCGCATCCGCTGGATGGGACGCAAGCAGGGACTGCTGACGCGTGTAAGCGAGGTGGTGAAAGATGCACCCACCGAGTCGCGCCGCGAGTTCGGCAAGCGATTCAACGCGCTCAAATCCTCGATCGAACCGCGTTGCGATCCCGAGCGCCAGCCTGCGGACCGTCCCGCCGCCGACGCGATCGACATCACTCTGCCCGGCACGCGCAGGAAATTGGGCGCCGAGCACCCGCTGATCCGGACGATGAACGAGATCATCTCGGTCTTCGCCGCCATGGGGTATTCGGTTGGCGTGGGGCCCGAGGTTGAGACCGACTACTACAATTTCGAATCGCTGAATTTCCCTCCCGGGCACCCTGCGCGCGACACGCAGGACACCTTGGTGGTCGCCCAGCAGGAACGCAAGCCATTGCGCGACCGGCTGCTGATGCGCACCCACACCTCCCCGGTCCAGATCCACACCATGGAGGAGCAGCCGCCACCGCTGCGCATTATCATTCCCGGCAAAGTGCATCGCAACGATGCCGCGGACGCTACTCATTCCCCGATCTTTCACCAGGTCGAGGGACTGTGTGTCGATACCGACATTACCTTCTCCGATCTCAAGGGAACCCTCGATCACGCGATGAAGGCGTTTTTCGGCGCAAACGTCAAGACACGCTTCTTTCCCTCGTTCTTTCCCTTTACCGAGCCGTCCGCGGATGTGCAAATCAGTTGCATCTTCTGCGGTGGGCGCGGCTGCCGCAAGTGCAAACACTCCGGCTGGATTGAGTTGCTTGGTTGCGGAATGGTCGACCCCGCGGTATTCGCCTTCGCGGCCAGGCGCCAGCCTGCCTACGACGCGGGAAAGATCAGCGGCTTTGCTTTCGGTATGGGCGTGGAGCGTATTGCCATGATGAAGTATGGGATCAGCGACATAAGCCAGCTCTACTCCGGCGACATGCGTTTTCTGGAGTCATTCAGGTAAGTGAACATTCTTTCCCAGTGGATTCGTTCGTATGTACCCGCCCTCTCGCTCCCGGACCGTGAGCTGGCCGAGGCACTTACTCTGCGCGGCATTGCCGTCGAAGGCATCTTTGAACTAGGCCCGGAAAATGGTTCGCTGTTCGAGATGGACATCACCACCAATCGCGTCGATGCCATGAATCATTACGGAGTCGCCCGTGAGGTGGCGGCCATCGGCGGTCTTGTCCTGCCGCCCCTTGAGGCGGCACTACCGGCCCCGCGGCCTGCCGCGGGCTCCATCGCCATCTCTATCGAAGAACCGCGGTTGTGTGGCCGCTTCACCGCGCGCCGGCTGAGCGATGTCCGCATACGACCCTCGGAGGGCCTGGTGGCGGATCGCTTCCGCTTGCTCCAGCAGAAGCCTATCTCCAATGCGGTCGATGCGACCAACTACGTCTTGCTTGCCATGGGACATCCGACGCACGCATTTGATCGGGATAAGCTCGAGGGCGGCATCATTGTGCGCCGGGCCCGCGGCGGAGAGAAACTGAAGACCCTGGATGGCGTGGAGCGCGTGCTCGATGCCGAAGACCTGGTCATAGCGGACGAAAAGAAGGTCTTAGGGCTTGCCGGAGTGATCGGAGGCTGGGACACGATGATCACCGCCGAAACCAGGAACATCCTGGTGGAAGCTGCCTGGTTTGATCCCGCGGCCGTGCGCCGCAGCAGCAAGCGCCATGGCCTGCACACCGATGCATCGCATCGCTTTGAGCGAGGGGCAGACTTCAATGGGCCGCCCATTGCCTCGGCGCTGGTCAGCCAACTCATCCTCCAATCCGGTGGCTACGTGGAGGGCGACCTGATCGATGTCGCGACTCGCGAAGCAGAAGCCCGTACCGCCGGGCGAGTGGCCATTGCGCTCAGCCATCGTGAGGTACGCCGCATCCTGGGCGCGACCGAGGATGGCCGCGGCGTGGAGCAGGATACGACTGAGTCCGTGTTGCAGGCATTGGGTTGTGGGCTCAAAAGGGTGGACGAAGGCGAATACCGGGTTACCTTGCCCAGTTGGCGCCTGGATCTTGAACGTGAGATCGACCTGATCGAGGAAGTCGCTCGCGTCTATGGCTACAATCGCTTTGCCAATACGCTTCCTGTATTTTCCGGCATAGTCCAGGAACTGCCCGAAGCGCGCAAAGAGGCGGTGGTGCGCCAGACGCTGCTGGGACTGGGATGGAATGAGGCTCTGTCGAGCACATTCTGTTCTGCTACCGATGCAGCGACATTTGCGCCTCTGCCTGGCATTGCGGTAGCCATGGGGAATCCGCTGAACGAAGAAGCCGGCCTCTTACGTCCTTCCCTCGTGCCCGGGATGCTCACCATGCTGGCTCACAACCTGAACCGCAATGTCGCCGATGTTCAGCTTTTCGAGAGAGGCACCGTGTTCAGTGGCAGCCCGGAACGGGTGGACGAGCGGCCCGCTCTTTCACTCGGAGCCTCCGGATCTCTGTGGAGTGGTCCCGGCGAGCCGGCGCATGCCATTGATTTCTACGATCTCAAAGGCACGATCGAGGAAATTCTGGAGAAATTCGCCCTGCACTCGTTCTACTTCGACACCTTTGCCTCCGGCGAAGGAATTATTCCCGCCTGGCTGCATCCAGGACGCGCGGCACGCGCTGTGGCTGACGGTTTGACCGTTGCCTGGTTCGGCCAACTCCATCCCGCGGAAGCGCAGCAGCGTAAATTCCGCCAGGATGTTTATGCGGGAGAAATCTATCTTGATCGCCTCTATCAGTTGTCGCTTCGCCAGCCGATAGCGCCGGAACTCTCCCGTTTCCAGGCCGTCGAGCGTGATTTCTCGTTCGTGTTTGCCGATGCGGTGCGCTGGCAATCCATTCGAGATGCTCTCGAGAATCTCTCCATCGCCGAGCTCACGGATTTCGCTCCGCGGGAAATCTTCCGTGGAACCGCGGCCTTGCCGTCCAGTCACTATTCCATTCTCATCCGCGTGACCTTTCAGGCCCTGGAGCGGACACTCCGCGAGGAGGATCTGCAAAGTTATTCGCAGGCGGTCGTTGCCGCTCTCGAGTCGTTGGGCGGACGGCAGCGCGCTTAATCTTCGGCGGCCGCGACGGCGGGCTGAAGTGTTCGCGTAAAAGCCTGGTCTGTCGGACCCTTGGCCTTTGTTGGCAGTTAGGCGAACCGCAGATCTCTCCACTTCGCTGCGCCGGATTTCCAGCGCTCCAAGGAAATCCGGCTTCACTTCGGTCGAGATGACAATTCTGTTGGAGCTGAGGGCCACGACGGCGGGCCTCGGAAAAGCCCCGCCCCAACAAGCGACTGCTGTTTGATTTTTGAAGCTGAGAACAAATTTCAAAACAGGGGAACATCTAAGGTAACGCGTGCGCGTGTTTGGCCCTTGAGTCATCACCATTGCGGTCTATACTTTTTTTGAACGCAATTCCGCTTTAGTTGTAACGAGGTTACAAATGGCCACACTCGCAGAACATCCCCCGGAGATCTCCATGCCTGCCGACGATTTTCAGGCTTTGGAAGAACGCGTACTGCGCACCGTTGAATTGCTCAAAGGCGAGCGCGAACTTCGCATTTCCGTCGAACAGCACGCTTCGCGTCTGTCCACCCGCGTTGAAGAACAGGCCGGGCAGCTCACTCAGTTAGAGGAGCAAATTGCCGGCCTGCAAAGAGAGCGCGAAGGGGTCCGGCAGCGCATCGAGCGTCTGCTCAAACAGATTGATGAACTCGGCGAGTGAGCCGAATGATCGGATGATCGGAAAGCTATGGCAGATAATCTCGAGGTAAGGCGCGCAAGCACGCCTGTCAGCGTGGAAATTTACGACCAGACATATCACCTGAGCGCCCACGATCCGGAATATGTGCAAAAGCTGGCTAGCACGGTCGAGGCCAAAATGCGGGCCGTCGCCGCCGCCGGCACGGTTGACTCGCTGCGCGTGGCCGTGCTTGCCGCATTGAATCTCGCCGATGATCTCCAGCGGCTGCAAGAGCACTGCCGTTCGCTCCGGGGCAGCATGAGTGAAACGCAGACCAGTATGCGCAGCCGCGCCAACAGTCTTTCCGGGTTGTTGGATTCGGTGCTTGACAACAACCATCCCTACCATGAAGGTGTTCCGGTCGGGGCGGGTGTGAATACCGGATCGTCACTTGCCAATCAGCTTCGCTGACGGTAGCATCCATTTCAGAGACCGGCCTGCAAAGCAGGTATGGCAGTTAACGCTGGTTGAACCAACATTCATTGAACCGGGACTCGACTCGAACAATCGGCTCCGTGCGCAGTGTCCGCCAGTCCGGAATGCCTAAAGAGCTGCGGAGAGTCCCAACGTCTTAGGACGGGTTCACCGGCGCGCTGTTGCACGGCCCAGTGGGTCGGTTTCGACTGTTTTTTACGTGCATCCGCAGCTTTTCCAGTTCGGCCGCCTGATTCTGCCGACCTATGGATTCCTGGTTGCGGTCGGCACAATCCTTTCCTTGCTGGTCTGCGTCCGTACTGCCCGCCTGCTTTCTCTCGATACCGAAAAGATCTGGAGTGTGGCCCTGTTGGCGGTGGTGACTGCCCTGTTTGGACGCATTCTGTTGAATTTTCTACGCTGGCCCGCCTACGCCTACAGTCTCGGGCTGGCTGCCGTGGCAATTCCTGCCGCCGCGTATGCTGCGCATCTTGGCCTCCCAATCCGGCGTACCGCGGATGCCGTTGCTCCAGGCCTCGCACTGTGGAGCGCCGTGGCCGCGATGGCGTGCCTGGAAGCCGGATGTGACTACGGAACATCGACCAGCCTTCCTTGGGCAGTGATTTTCCGCAGTTCCACGGCCCTGGGCGCAACTCCCCTGGCAGTGCCCCTCCACCCGGTCCAGCTCTACGCGAGCTTGATTGAGTTCCTCCTGTTCGCATTCTTGCTGTGGCTCCTGCATCGCCCGCATCACGATGGAGAAATCCTCGGAGCCTGGCTTTTTCTAAGCGGTCTTTCCTCTTCCCTGCTGACCGTCGTCCGCGGCGATCTCGTCACCGCGGATCATTTTGCGCAGCTCATGGTGACACAGCTAATGAGTGCGGCGATGGTCCTGGGTGGTGGTCTTCTATGGATCCGCAGCAGGCGGGTCTCCTATGGCAGATGAGCCGGCGCAATTGCGGCAATTCAATGTTCCCGAAGAAGCCGCCGGCTTGCGCCTCGATATCTTTTTAGCCAGGGAATTGCCCGACATAAGCCGATCGCGGATTCAACTGCTGCTGCAACAAGGCGACGTGCGTATCGATGGACAATCAGGCAAAGCATCGCGCAGGCTTCGCGGCGGGGAAAGCATTTCGATCCTTGGCGATCCCCTGCCCCCGCCGCTGCGCGCCGTGGCCGAAGCGATTCCACTCGAAATTGTCTATGAAGACGAGGACCTGGCGGTCATCAACAAACCAGCCGGGATGATGGTCCACACCGGCTCGGGGGCGACCCACGATGCACGCAACCGGGGCACCCTGGTGAATGCCTTGTTGCATCATCTCGGCGAGCTGTCCACCGCCAGCGGCCCATTGCGCCCGGGTATTGTGCATCGCCTGGACAAACAGACCAGCGGCCTCATTTTAGTTGCCAAGAACGACCTGGCTCACGGCCGGCTTGCCTCCATGTTCTCCCGCCGCCAGGTGCGCAAGCTCTATATCGGGTTGGTTCAGGGGAATCTTGCCCAGGAGAGAGGAACGGTCAATGCAGCGATCAGCCGGGATCCAGTCCGCCGTACGCGCATGACTACTCGCCGCGAGGGCGGCCGTACGGCCGTCTCTCATTGGCAAGTCCTGCGCCGCATTCACGGACCCTACGGTGCATTTACCCTGGTGTCGGTCCGCATCGAGACCGGGCGCACGCACCAGATTCGCGTGCACATGGCTTCGCTCGGACATCCTGTGGTCGGTGACACGCTGTACGGCGCCTCGTCCGCCATCGCCCCCATCACCCCCAAATCAAAGCTTCCCCGGCTTACGCTATCCCGTAATTTCCTGCACGCGGCGGAGCTTGAATTTGCCCATCCGCGCACCGGCGAACGGATGACCCTGATATCCAACCTGCCGTCCGATCTGAAGGACTTCATGGCGCAATTGGCGGATGCTCTAAAATAGATGGGTCTCCTATGATCTCGACGAATTCTCGCCTGCGCTTGGCTGGCCGCCTGTTCGGAGTAATGTTGCTGTCGACCGCCGTCGTTGTGGCGCAGACATCCGCCCCGCAAACCACCGCTCCGCCGGCTTCCACACCACCTTCGGCCGCGCAAACCAAGGCTGCACCGGCTTCTACTCCGCAAACTTCGGCCCCGCAGACTACCGCTGCACCGGCTTCCACTCCCCGGAATCAGGCGCCGTCAACAACACCGGGTTCGCCCTCTTCCGCTCCCCAGACTCCGGCCAATGCGAACAATGGGCAAAGCGACGGACAATTCACCATCCGGACCAACGTCAATGAGGTGAACCTCATTTTCACCGTCACCGACAAGCACGGGCGGTTCATTCAGAATCTGCAACAAAGAGATTTCGCGCTGCTGGACAACCAGAAGGCTCCCGCGCAGGTTTTCACTTTCACCCAGCAGACGAATCTGCCCCTGCGGGTAGGCATCATGATCGATGCCAGCACCTCCATTCGCCAACGCTTTCAGTTCGAGCAGGCTGCTGCCATCCAATTTTTGCAGCAGGTGATCCGGCCGCAGTCGGATCTTGCCTTCGTCATGGGCTTTGATGTCACGCCCTATGTAACGCAGAACTATACCAATGACCAGGACAAGCTCGAGGCCGGCATTACCAAGCTGCGGCCTGGCGGCGGCACCGCATTGTTCGATGCCATATACACCGCCTGCCGCGATCAGTTGATCAAAGTGCCGACTGCGCAAACCTCGGTGCGCAAGGCGCTGGTTGTGATTTCAGACGGAGACGACAATCAGAGCCGCGCCTATCCGGATGACGCCATCAAGATGTGCCAGCGGGCGGAGACCATCGTCTACACCATCAGCACCAACGTGAGTCCCAGCCGCGATCGCGGCGATGACGTCCTGCGAAAAATCGCCGAAGCTACCGGCGGCTATCCCTTCTTCCCCAAGCGAATTGAAGACATGGCGAACAGCTTTCACGACATCGAGGAAGAGCTGCGCAGTCAATATTCCCTGGCCTATCGCCCGGCCGACTTCAAGCTCGACGGCGCCTTCCGCTCCATCTACCTGGTGGCTCTCAACCCCCACTTCGTGGTGCGTGCCAAGAAGGGCTACTTCGCCCCTAAATCCTAAAGCCCTGCCCGGTTACTGTCTTGCCTGCGCTGAGAACCTGTGACTCTTTTGTTTTGCAGGGGCGGGGCTGAAAGAGTCTGGGTGGGAGCCGATGGTTCCATAAAGATCTATCGCCGGTTCAGTAAACCGCAGATCCCTCCACTACGCTACGCTTCGGTCGGGATGACAATTCTGTTGTAGAGCCGACCGTTGCGTCGCGGTTGAGTAAACCGCAGATCTCTCCACTGCGCTACGCTTCGGTCGGGACGACAATTTTGTGGGGTAGGCGAAAGCTGTTTTTCCATGAAAGAGACGGATCGAGGTGAAGTTGAAGGGGCGGGGCTTTAGGGCCGCCGTCAAATCGAACAAAAGACAGAATTGTCATCCTGGGGAAGGAACTCCGTATTTACGAACCGCGCGGTCCACGATGACATACAGCAACTGATCGTGATCAGCCTTCGCCTGGGTCTTGATATATTCCCCAAACTGGCGGCCA
>JBARKD010000237.1:0-1707 GCA_049800615.1 Acidobacteriaceae bacterium
GGGCACTTCAGCGGAGGGGTGGCGATTCCCAACCCCGACACGATTCAGGAATTCAAGGTGCAGACCAGCCAGTACGACGCCTCATACGGGCGCAATGCCGGAGGAAACGTGGATGTCGCGACGAAGGGCGGGACGAATACCTGGCATGGCAATTTGTGGGAGTTTTTTCGCAATGAAGATCTGAACGCCAACAGCTATTTCAGAAACCAGACCCATGAACCGCGCGGGATTCTGCGCGAGAACCAGTTCGGGTTCACCCTTGGCGGTCCGATTATCAAAGACAAGCTACTGTTCTTCACGTCCTATCAGGGAACGCGGCAGCAAAACGGCATCGATCCGAGTTGCTCGAGCAGCGTAATCTTGCCGGTGTTAACCGGCGACCGTTCGGCGGCTGGCTTAGCGGCGGCCGTCGGTCCTGCCACTGCATTCGGGGGCCTGGATCCGCTGGGCCGACCCGTGGATGCGAGCAACGTCAGCCCACAAGCTCTGGCATTGTTCAACCTAAAGTCGCCCGACGGCCAATTTCTGATTCCCAACCCTCAAACCGTCATCACAGATCCGGCGACCGGGCTGCCGGAGGGGTTCTCTACCTTCAGTTCAGCCTGCCCCTATCATGAAGACCAGTTCATGACCAATCTCGACTGGGTGCAGAATGCGAAAAGCAGTCTTCAGGGGCGCTTCTTCTTCGCCGACAGCGAGGCCACCGATACTCTCCCGTCGATTTTTACCTTTTCCGGCAGCCTTCCCGGCTCTCCTGTCGCAAACCCGCAGAACTTCCGGAACTTCTCTTTGACGCACACTTACATCTTCACGAATCGCTTAGTCAATCAGGCGGAATTCGGCTTCCATCACACACACGCCGGGACCACACAAAGTTTTCCGTTCAGTTATTCCGATATCAACAGCAGTGTTCCTGCTTTTGACGAGGGGCGTCCCGTTATTTCGGTGTTCGGAGGACTTAGCCTGGGCGGCAACGGGCAAACCGTTACGGTTGGAGAAGGCACATTTGTATTTCAGGACACCCTGTCGTGGACTCACGGCCGGCACTTTTTCCGTTTTGGCGGCGGAGCGGCCAACGCTCAGGATAACTTATCGGCCTTCCAGTATGGCGGTTACTCAATTTTCATAAATTATCCGGGCCTCATGCTGGGGCAGGCGCCGTTAAATCCATTTGAGACGCTCGATCTGGCTGGTCTGACGTCACGCCACTGGCGGGTATGGGACGGCAACTTCTATGTGGAAGATGACTTCAAAGTAATGCCGCGCCTCACGCTGAATCTGGGTTTTCGCTACGAGCGCCTGGGAGACTTCGGAGAGATCAGCGGACGCAACGCAAGCATGGATCCGGCGCTGATTGATCCAAATCCGCCGTCCGGCGGCAGTCTGGATGGGATCGTGGTCTCCGATAATTTCCCCGGCACGCGGCCCGCGGGAGTGGTGAGCAGCGGCAATAATCTCGGGATCAAAGGCACCGGGCAGAATACTATCAATCCGCGCATTGGCTTTGCGTGGAGCTTGCCCGGAACCGACCGCTTCGTTCTCCGCGGGGGCTACGGAGTCTATCACCAACGCGCGACTGGCCAGCCCTACCTGCAACAGGTCGCGAATCAGCCCTTCGGCTTGCTCCGCGTGGTCAACCCGGTCACGACGAATGGTTTCGCCGATCCATTTCCGCCGGACCCGGGTGTGTTTCCTCAATTTATTCCC
>JBARKD010000238.1:0-3929 GCA_049800615.1 Acidobacteriaceae bacterium
AAGATGAGGTTCTTATAGATGGAAGCCGCCGAGGTCATCGAATAGCGGCCGTCTATGTTGGGCGGATCCGTCATGCCGGTCTTCAGCTTGAGGAATCCTTTCTCGCCAAACTGAACCGTGGGTTTGCCGGTTTTGGCATTGAGGGAAAGCAACCGGCCATCGGCCGTACCAAAGAACAGGGAGGCGGGAGTGATTTTATCGCCCGGCCACCAGGTTGCCGAACGTCCCAGGAAACGGGACTGCTCCAGGTTGTAGGTCCAGAGGAGCTCACCGGTTTCCGGCTTGAGGGCAATGACCGAGTTGTACGGCGTGGCCAGGTACATGATGCCGTCGATCACCAGGGGCGTTGCTGGGGAGCTTACGAGACGGCGGGTTTTCCCGCCTTCCGCAGCCGGCCGCATGTGATACACCCACGCCTGTTGCAATTGACCGACGTTGCTGGTGTCGATCTGAGCAAGCGGCGAATATTTTGTTTGCCCGGGATCGTGGCCATAGGTAACCCAATCGGACTGGGCCGCACAAGGAAATGGGATCGCGCAAAGAGCAAGAGCGGCTAAAGTCATTGATGGTTTCATTGGTAGCTGTGCAGCAAGGGTCCTACCGTGTTGGAATAACGGTAATTCTCCCGGCGGTCATCATCGATGGTCCAGAACATGGCGCCATCGAAGGCGGGATAGCCGCTCGATTGCTGCAGCTTATAACTCGCCTTCGTGCTGGACTTGCCGGTAATCAAGTAACGCATTGCGTCCTGGACAATCAGGGGCGTGGTATCGCTGTTCAGGAAGCCGATGGCCACCTTTTCGGGCGGCAGCGGGTCGAAATGATGTTTGGGATCGCGTCCCACATCGAAGCCGTGCAGGACCAGCTCCGTCGCAGCGGCGTGGTAATCGACGGAGCCCGGCATGTAGTATTCGCCGTCGAGGCCTTCAATGGGCGGGCAGTTGTAGTCCTGCGTGTCAACAAACGCGAGAATGTCGCGAATACCTTCGACGATGGGAAGATACGAGCCAAACTGTCCACCATAGCCCGGATATGCCGCGGGAATCTGCGTCCCCTCCGGCACCAGGCTCAGCATGAAATCTTTGCCGAAATGGTCATGTATCTCTCGCATGGCGGCAATCAGATTTACGGTGGACGGCGTGGTGGGGTGCTTGAAATCAGTATCTCCCGGATCTAACTCGAGCGAAGAAGTTTCGAAATCGATGTCGATGCCGTTAAACCCATATTGGGTACATATCTCTTCGACAGTGCGGATGAAGTTCTGTTTTCCTTCCTCCGTTAACAGCGCAAAATGTTGGCCTCCGCCCCCTAGCGAGATCATCACTTTCTTTCCCTGGCTTTGCTTGGCCATAATGTCGGCTTTGAACTCCTCGGGCGTTAGATTGCCTTGAACCTTATATTGCATGGTTCCTTCGGGAGCGCCGTGTGGGGGAGTGGCAAAAGCGACGATGATCACATCCCACTGGGGCGAGACCTCGGTAAGCCGTCCCAGGCCAGCCCAGTATCCGATCAGGTGATGTCCGTTCGGACCTCTGGTCATGGCGACAGGAGGAGTTATCGTGGCCGGGGCATTGCGGACTGCTCCGAACGTTCCCTCGCGCACACGGATCGGGCAAGTCATAGCCGGAATCGCGATCAGCGCTTTCGCGTCAGGAAAGCTGTACGCCTTTGAGGGAGTGCCTGCATACCACGAGAGCAAGGCTACGTTCTGCAAGTGATAGGACATTCCATTGACCTTGGCGTTGAAGGGCTTCGATGCTGGAGTGCGGTTTTTCCAGTTCGAGTCGGTCGGGTCATTCAGGAAATAATCGGTCGCCAGACCCGTGCCTCCACAACTACGGTTGTCAGCCGGTAACTCTACGGCGCTGAAGGGCGGGGCCTTCATCCAGGGAGGAAATTGGTTTCCCGGAGGGACGACGCCGTGGTGCAGATGGAACGCGGGTTCATGCAATGGATCGCGAAAAAACTGTGCCAGTTGCTGCGTCAGAGGTTGCACATCGCTGTCCTCGTCGACCGTGTGCGAGTCGAGATAGCTGCCAAGAACGAAGGGCTGGCGCGATCCCTGGCTGGTGTCGATACCGTGGGTTCCCCAGGAGCAGCACTCCGTCGCATCCTCGTCGGTGTAGTAGGTCACGTTCTTTGTCATCGCGATCACCAGCGTCCCGGCGCCGGTGTCCTCTTTGGGCAGCTGTTGAAAGATCTGCTGCTGCATGAAGAGCACATCCACCATGGCCAGCACGCGTCCGGTTTTCTTTGAGGTCAGAACATAACCTTTGCCGATGGGCACGTCGATTTTGAGGGGAATGACTTTTGGCTTCTGCAGCAGCGTATGCCAGTCTTTGGCAATCCCTTTTGAGAAATCGGCGCGCATGATTGCGTCGGCGTATTGGGTCGTTCCCGAAGAGAAACGATAGTTGGAGAAGATGGGCGAGCGCAACACTCTGTCAACCTCTGGTCCGGCGTCCAATACGGCCTTTGCGCCAGACGCGTCCATCGGCGCTTCGATAGTCAAGGTGATCGGCGCCAGCACCGTAGGCAGCGTAGTGGTTCCGCCCTTGGCGGGATCTCCGCCTACCACCGTATAGGAGTAATTTTGGTCGTGGGCCGTGTACGTGCGAGTGAAGGTTGGCAGCGAGTCCTGAGCCAGGACGGACGACGGACTAAGAAGCCCGATGGATAAGAAGAGAAGAATTACCTTCACGCACACCCTCCAAAGGATGAGAACAACATGAAGCAGCTTGCTCGAAAACGCTCCATGGAGCAATAGCGGATGAGCTATACTCCAGCGGATAGTAATTCAGGAGCGCGCAGAATGCTGCGTTTTACGCTTTGTCTTGCAATGGCTCTTACCAGCCAGGCCGTACTTGCACAAGCCGGGGAGGGGACGCCTTCTTTGCCACCACCGGCCTCGCCCACCTGCGAGAATGTGCCTCACTCCGATCATCCTCACGCGCGACTGAGCAACGGCAAAATGAACGCGGTGGTTTTTCTGCCGGATATGGAAAAGGGCTACTATCGTGGAGCCCGCTTTGACTGGTCCGGCCTGATCGCTTGCGTTTCGCTCAATGGGCACACGTTTTTCGGCGAGTGGTTCAACCGCTATGACCCAATGATCAATGATGCGGTCACCGGGCCGGCGGAAGAATTTCGCGAACCTATTGGGTACGACGACGCCAAGCCTGGAGATCCTTTTGTGAAGCTTGGTGTCGGTGTGGTGAAGCGCATCGACGAGAAGCCTTACACCATTGGCGGGGCGTACCCAATTCTGGATCACGGAAAGTGGACGGTCAAGGTTCACAAGGACTCGGTCACTTTCCGGCAGGTGCTCCACTCGGCTCTTGGTTATAGCTATGTTTACGAAAAGACGCTCTCGCTCGACAAGAAATCCGATGGCCTGCATTTGACCCATAGCCTGAAGAACACGGGAACGAAGCCGTTGACCACTACGGTTTACGATCACGACTTCTTCATGCTGGATAACCTTCCCACCGAACCGGGGATGCAGGTGCATTTTCCGTTTGTACCGGTGCCAGGGAAACCTCTCCCCGACTCGGTGAAGATTGATGGATCGACGCTCAAGTGGGTGGCGCAATCGGAGCCGCATCATTATCCCAGCGGGGACATGACGGGCTTTTCCGACAAGGCATCGGATTTCGACTTCACGTTTGAAGACACGCAGCACGGGCTGGGGGTTGAAGAGACTGCTGATACCCCTATGGCGAAACTGTTCTTCTGGTCGACGCCAAAAACGGTGTGCCCGGAGGGCTTTATCGCCATCCACGTCGCCCCGGGCGAGACTCAGCGTTGGGGTATTCACTATCGCTTCTTTACCAGCATTCCTTCGACGAACAAGGCGGCGGTTGCTTCCATCCCGCAGTTCTGAAAGCAAAAACCGCAGGTCTCTCCACTTCGGTCGAGACGACAATTTT
>JBARKD010000239.1:0-13446 GCA_049800615.1 Acidobacteriaceae bacterium
AGCGTGTAGGTCAGGTTCTGAAATGCCTGGCCCGGGCTTGTGGCAACCGGGAGGTAGGGGATGAAGGCCTTGGCGTAAGGATCGAGCCTGGAGAGCGGGATCTGGTTGTTCGGGAACGCCTGGCAGGTCTTGCCAAGGTTAACGCCCGAGCACGTCGTGTAGTCGTAAATTTTCTGGGCCGGGTAGCTCACGCCGTCGATCGTCTGCGCATTCAGAACCTGGGAAAAGTCGCCTTGCCACATCTGCGGCGTTGCAGTCGAGGTGACCTGCGGTCCGCCGGATTTGAAACGGAAACCTTCATAGCTGAAGAACCAGAAGCTCTTTCCCCGGCCGTCATACAACTTGGGAATGAAGATCGGGCCGCCACCGAAGCCGCCAAAATCGTTTTGCGTATCGTTCGCCTTGCCGATGCCCAGATGGTTGTTCTGCCAGCTGTTCGCGTCAAACGCTGCGTTCTTCAGCAGGTCATAAACGGCGCCGTGAAACTCATTGGTGCCCGACTTGGAAGCCACGTTGACGAAGCCGCCGCCGGTGCGCCCGTATTCCGAGGCGAAGGTGCTGGTTTGTACCTTGAATTCAGAGACCGCGTCGACGCTGATGCCGAAATTCCACTGGTAGTTCGGCGACGCGAGCTGAATCGAGGAGCCATCCAGGATCACGTCCGCTTGTCCCGTTCCAGCACCGTTGAGTTTGAAGCTGGCCTGGGACTGCGCGTTGCCGGTGGAATCTCCCTGGAAGCCTGGCGTCAGGGTCATGAATTGCAGCGGGCTGCGAACGACGCCGCTGAAGTTCAACGGCAGTTGCGCGATCAGGGCGCCCGAGACCGTCGTGCCGACGTCGCTGCTCTCCGTCTGGATCTGTTGCGCATCCGCGTTGACTGTGACCGACTGGGACGTCTGGCCGACCTGCAAGCCGATGTCCAGGGTGGATGTGCTACCGATCGAGACCGTGATGCCTTCCTGAACCGCTTCCTTGAAGCCGGGAGCAGCCACCGTCACCTTGTAATTGCCGGGGGGCAGCGCGGGATAGCTGAAACGCCCATCGGAGTTGGTGGCCAGCGGGTAGGACGTGCTGGTATCGACATTCGTGATCGTAACGGTTGCGTTGGGTACTACGGCGCCCACGGGGTCATGTACGCCCCCCGCGATGGATCCGCGGCTGGCCTGAGCCCGGGCCGCGTTGGGCGCCATAAGAACTATCGCGAACACTGGCAATAAATACAGCAGGGCCCTTTGCAATCTATTCGTATCAATCACAGAGTGTCTCCTCAAGTTACAACTTGCTCAACTTCGCCATTATCGGGAGGGCCTGGAATCGGACTCCTTCTTGTTCCGCGCAGCAGCGGTGGCTTCACTAGTTCCGTATGGAACTAATTGCCCACGTGTATTACTCAGCATTGTTGTGCGGTAACTTCATATAGTTGCCATCAGACGAGTGTCAAGAAGTATTTCGGAAGCTAGTTCCGTATTGAACTGCAGTAATCAGAATTGCGACGGAATCGGTACTTCGGAGGCTGGAGTCGCTTTGTACGGGAGAAGGATCATGAAAACGGCCGGCGGAAATCGGTGCTGCTGCAAGTGCTCCTGAACGGCTGGCTGGTGATGGTGTCTGCGTGACCAGCAAGTGGGTCGGACCTTTGCAGGCAGAGGGCTTCAGCCCTGCCCCCTTCACCGCCCATGCCATGCCCATGTCTCTGGGCTTAGCGAAGTGGAGCGATCAGCAGTTCGCTGGCCGGGCAGCAGAGAGCAGATCCATTGTCATACCGGATACCTGCTCCTGCTATGTAGTTAGAATAGATCAGTTCGTCTAGCGAACAATTGATTAAGTCAGAGAAGAATCCGGACTAGGGAGGACGAGGTCGCGAACCCTAACGGCTAATTCATGTGTGGCCTCGAGAAATTGCCGCAGAGTGCGCACCGTCGGGCCGTATGTGTCAAATTCATTCAGCGAGAGACCCTGCTCCTCGTACGACCGCCGGAAGTCAGGAAACTTCCGCAACAGCTCATCGACGATCGCTGGATCGACCGGGTCGTCGATGCGGGATGCGACAGGCACATCGCTGCCATTGAAGCGAACCTGCCACTTGTGCGGAGGCGAGATCACCACCTCGCCGCCCATCAGTTCGCTCCAATGCATGTGGTTTCGGAAGGCAGCCGACAGCAGGCGTACACGGTAGCCACGCTCGCGATAGATCTTGTACGCCTTTTTGAAGACAGCAACTCCGGCCCATTCGAGGTATCCCGGTTCGAGGACGATGTCCCGTTTGTCGGCAATGACTTTCAGCCAGTCGTCCAGCCTGCCCACCATCACCGTGCACACCGGGCCCATCTGCGATATGTCCAGACCTTCTTTTTCCCGGCGTTTGAATCCGCGCTCCATGGCTTCCGCGACCGCGATGCACTGCGGCAGGGCGAAGGAGACGGTCGCATTGATGCTGATACCGCGATAGGTGGCCTCCTCAATGGCCGGAATGCCGGCGCGCGTCGCCGGAATCTTGACGATCATGTTCGGCGCCAAGGCATTGAAGCGAAGGGCCTGGTCCAGCAGAGCAGCAGGATTGCGATAATAATGCGGGTCAGTCTGGATGGACAGCCTGCCGTTCCTGCCTTTGTGTTGTGCAAAAATCCCGCGCAACAATTCCGAGCGCTTGGCCGAGATCTCCTCTACCAGTTTCCAGCCGATTTCTTCTTCAGTCGCTGTCGGGAACTCGACCGCCAGGGCGCGGATACGATCGTTCCAGATATTCGCTTCTTTCTTGAGCGCGTCCAGCACGATGACCGGATTGCACGTAGCCCCTACCGCTCCATGCTCGATAGCATAGGTAAGCTCCGAGAGCGTCGCGGAATCATTCCATAAGCACGTCGGCATGGTCTGCGTCATCTCGTGCAGAGGGCTCTTGTACGCAACGGGTTTATCTACTGTCTGGCTCATCGCGCTTCTCCTACTTGTCTTCCTTGTCTTCCTTGTCTTACTTGTCCTAATTCTCCTACTTCTCTGGGTACATCAAAACCTTGATGGCCTTGCGCTCGTCACACAAGCGGAAAGCCGTGCGCCAGTCCGAGATTGGGAGCTTGGAGGAAATCAGGTCATTCAATCGGACTCGCCCTTCCGCGTAAATCCTCATCATTCGCTCCCAGGTCCTGGCGGTGTAGCAGACCGAGCCCGACATCGTCAGCTGCTTGTAGAAGATTAGATCGATGGGGAATTGGATGTCTTGCCCGCAGATCGCGACCTGGGTGTAGCGGCCCATGGGGCGCAGGGACTCGAGGCAGCCTCGTACTGAGCCGGGATGCCCTGCGCACTCAAACGCCACATCCACTCCCACACCGCCGGTAAGTTCCTGAATGGCTTGGCTGAGGTTCTGCTCCCCCACGTTGACCACCGCGGCCGCTCCCATGCGGAGCGCTGCATTCAGCCGCTCCTGATCGCCATTGGCGCCGGCGACAATCGTTTTTACTCCTTCTGCCACCAGCAGCTTGAGGCAGAGTAAGCCCATGGGCCCAGGTCCCGACACCAGCGCGGTGTCTCCTATGCGCACATTGGTAATTTCCGTGACCGCTTGGACGACCGCGGCAAAAGGCTCGCTCATTGCCGCTTCGTCCAGAGAAAAGTTCTGCGGGATGCGATAAAGCTGGTCGGGCCGCATCACCACGTAGCGGGTAAACGCCCCATTCACGCCGTGCCCCATCCCGCGCCGATTGGCGCAAAAGATGAAGTATCCGGAACGGCAATACTCGCATTGGCCGCAGGTCACGGATGTTGCGCCCAGGCCCGTGACTCTTTCTCCTTCGCTGGCATTGGTAACGTTCTTGCCTACTTCAACCACGGTCCCGGAAAACTCGTGTCCCAGAATTACAGGAGGAAAGTTGCGAAACGTGTCGTGCAGAACGTGAATATCTGTCCCGCAGATTCCGCAATAAGCAATCTCCAGCTTGACTTGGTCCTCGCCACAGCGAGGTTCTTCCACTTCGCGAATGTCGACATTCCCCTCGCCGCTTGCATACTTCACCAGAGCTTTCATCTTTGCGGATCCTTCACCGCTACCGGTTAAAACGCGTGTAACTTGGTAATGCCTGCCATCTTTCGCGAAGTTTCGAACGTCTGGCTTATCACCATCCGGATGTAGACGCGAGCGGGACGATCGCAAGTTTCAAAGAAAACAGTAAAGGTCTCAACGAGTATAGGACCTCACGCCGGGCCACCTATCTGTCACGACTCAAGCAGAGTTCCTTGTTGAACTCTTTCCTGGCTAATATATGGTGGCACTATAAGGCCGTTTGCCTTGATTCGCAAGACCGCTTTCGTGACCAGGGTGCGGTTGACTGCGCTGCGCAGACAAGGCGCAGCCGCGATTTAAGGGCTTCCGCCGCGCTACCGGGCAAGTGTGTCGTACTGATATACGTATCTCCAACTCGTGTGGCTCTGGGGTTCAACCGATATATCCACAAAAGGCTCAAGCGAAACTACAGAGCGAATGGACCATAGAGCCATCTTGGCCAGCGGGCGGTCTCCGGTGATGGTCATTCCAGCTTTCGCATCGGTATTTTCGATGCGAATCTTGTAGTCGTCGGGGTT
The DNA here is from genome assembly GCA_049800615.1 of Acidobacteriaceae bacterium. Taxonomy (GTDB): domain Bacteria; phylum Acidobacteriota; class Terriglobia; order Terriglobales; family Acidobacteriaceae; genus PALSA-350. The sequence continues at coordinate 4,576 of JBARKD010000239.1, forward strand.
GTTGCTGAACCCGTCGATGGTGGTATAGACGCGATCCTCCCCCGAGAAAGTCCGCAAAAATACAATCTGGTTCTTCCGGATTTCCGCGAGATCCCTCTCTGGCGGATGGCTGCTCGATATTTGAAATGGCAGGGTGATGGTATAGCCCGCGCCGGTTGTTCGCTTATCAAGCACCAAAAAATTGTGATCGTACACGCTGGTGCGGATTGCGCGCTTGCCGGTATTGCGGAAAGCGTGCACCATCTCCATCTCCGGTTTCCCGGCGATAAGACGGATTGTCTTCTGATAGACATATCCGTATCCCGAGGGCGCATCCTCGAGTTCCTGTGTGAACTCGACGGCGTCCTTACTCTTTTTGACGCTCCACTTACCTCCGTTGACAATGTCGTAGAGCCGGTACGCGCTGTAGGCCGCGTCATCGGGCTTGCGCAAAATGCCCACACCGATCTTGAGGAAGGTTCCGCCTGGCTTGGCCTCTTCATATCCCACCGCCACGAATTCCTCTACCGGGCCGGTGATGGCGCTGCATGGGCCGGCTACAATATCCGGGCCTCGATACACGAAATCGGGAATGGTGGGATCTGTTTGCGTGAACCACGGGCCATAGTAACTGTGTCCCGCGTACTCGAGATCACCCACCACGCCGGACCAATCGAACCGGGTACCGCGATAGAAGCCCTTCGCCGCATCCGGTAAATACAACTGCGCTTTCACAACTGAATTCTCGATGTGCCATTGCGGAGCCGAATTGGCTTGCGCCGCCAAGGGCAGGGAACTGGTCAATGTCATGAGGAAATATACGGCCGCTTTCATTGAAGTTTAGTGTTGCGCTTTGGGCGCCATCAGGCTGGTCGAGGGGGACAACACGGGAGCACCGGCTGCTACATCGCCGGTTGCCGCCCACTCCGCGCTTCGCGCAAACACATCCATAAAGCCCGGCTGGCTCATGGCCAGCAGATCGTGCCCCAGGACGATCATCACCACTCTGCCCTGGCCATAGGGAACTGTCCAAATCACCGGTTCCACTTTGCCCGTGCCGCCCTTCACGTTTGCATCGTCGAGGGCCGTGGCCAGCACGTGTGCATTCGGTTTCAAGTCGATCTTGTGATAGAGCTCATCGTTGGCTACAAATGTCGGGGGTAACCCTCGGCTGATGGGATTGTCATGATCGGTCCACTCTACGGTGAACACGTGGCGCGTTGCATGGCCAATATTGTCCAGTTTCCAGGTCATTCCGATCATGTCCGCAAAGGCGTTCCAAGGTTCGCCTTCCATCCGGCGAGCCTCGGTTGGACTTCCACCGGCCTGACCAAAAAAAGGCCCATACGTGATTCCGTGGATTCCAACCATGCCTTTACCGGACTTTACGAAGTCCTCGACCGCCTTTTCTGTTTCCGCGGGCCACCGCGGACCATAGTAGTAATCTATCAAAACGTCGTAATTGGCCAGCGTATCCGACGTAATGCCCCGCACTTCTTCTTCCAGCTTCGCATCGAAACGGCCGGTGTTGTTCAGAATGCCCTGCAGGAAGGGCGCGGTCCCCTGCCACGGGTGCGACCAGTCTGAGTTCCCGGTGAGTATCAGGACACGGATCTTTTGCGCTGCGGGCTGCGCCGGAGTTTGCGCCCAAACCTGGGCTAAGCCGCATAAGGTCAGGCAGCTCGCGATCAGTAGCTTTCTCATTTTCGTAACCTCTCTCATTGGTTCCCTGGAAAGGGGTGAGGCGTTATGTCGGCATCGGTCAGGCCCAGCGTCCACTTGATGGCTCCGATGTACATTTCCTGAATTCGCTTGTCGTCGAGTGTCTCTTCCAGATGGCCGAACGTCGAGTACCACACCCGGCCCTTGCCGTATTTCCTGCACCAGACAATGGGATAATCCCCGTCACTGCGCAGATCGGCGAGCTTCTTCAAATTAGCCTGGAGCTGATCACTCGAAGGATGCCGGGTGGAGTTGGGATCCGGCTTCAAGGAAGCAAATACTTCGGGAAATTTCGTCGGGTCCATGCGCATGATGACGTGATCGACCTCCCGCGAGTAATTAGGTCCGACGATCGTGTATTGGTCGCGAAAGTTAAACCGCCGAGGAAATCCCTGGACCCCGGGAAATTTCGGATCTTCCACAATAATGTGCATGTCCGCCGAGGGGAACTCGCCGATCAGGTTTCCGCCGATCATTTCCGCATATTCCGGCCACAGCAACAGATGCCCGCCATTGCCCGCGTGGCCGGCGATGAAGCCTTTTCCGTCTTCGTGCACGAAGGAAAGCAGGTCCGCCTTTTGCTGATCGGTAATGTTCCAGGGGCCTTCTCCCATGTAGAAGACCGCATCGAAGTAATTCAGATTCCTGACGTTGTAGCCGGAGATCGGCTGCTTGGTAAGCAATCGCATATCGGTGCGGATCACGGTGACCCAGGCGCCCGACTCTCGCCCCAGCTTCTCAATCGTGGCCAGCGTGTGCGAAGCCGCGTCGTGATGATAGCCCGGGGAGGAATACCACTCTTCCGGGTCGGCGATGGCCAGTATTCTCTTCTTGCCCGGCCAGGGATCATCGGGCGGCCGTGATTGCGCGTTATCTTGCGCCAGCAGATTGGGAGCCGGGCGGTTGGCCTGTGCAGCGTACAAAGACGGAGCAGACAGTGCTCCCGAGGCTGCTGCCAACCCCTTCAGAAAATCACGTCGCTCCATTGCTTCGCTCCTTACAAGGTTCTTCGCGGCGCAAAATCTATGATTGATCCGAACAAAACAGCAGGTCCCTCGGCTGCGCTCGGGATGACAAAGCAGAGGCCCGATTTCCCAATTGAGAGCAGTGGACGGGACAGAGGAAACAGCAGGTCCCTCGGCTTCGCTCGGGATGACAAAGGGTAGGCCCGATTTCCCAATTGAGAGCAGTGGTCGGGACAGAGAAAACTGCAGATCCCTCGGCTGCGCTCGGGATGACAAAGCAGAGGCCCGATTTCCCAATTGAGAGCGGTGGACGGGACAGAGGAAACAGCAGGTCCCTCGGCTGCGCTCGGGATGACAAAGGGTAGGCCTTATTTCCTAATCGAGAGCAGTGGTCGGGACAAAGGAAACTGCAGATCCCTCGGCTTCGCTTCGGGATGACAAAGGGTAGGGCTGCTGTTTCCACTGGGAGCTGTGGCTGAATGGGCAACAGCGGGTGCGTCCACTTCGCTACGCTTCGGTCGGGATGACAATTCTGTTTCAAGGGCAAGAATCAAAACCTCATGGATTGAGTCGGCATTCCGACCGACGCACAAGCGAAGTGGAGGGACTTACTGTTTTGTTATTGCCCCTTGACGTTTTCTTTGTCCTCAGACTCAGGCAACGCGAAGGCAAACCAATTGTCGTTAGCGCCGACTAACACATACTGTCGTCCGTATAACTCGTAAGTCATTGCCGAGTTGGTCACGAATTGCCCCAGGTTCACATGCCACAGCGTCTTACCCGTGCTCGGATCCATCGCCAGGAAATTTCCTTGTGAATCTCCTCCGAATAACAAGTCTCCAGCTGTCATCAGCAGGCCAGAGATAAGCACACCGCTCTTGTCGCCTAATTCGTGCGACCAGACTACTTTCCCGGTCTTGTAATCGATCGCCATCGTCACATAGTCCGGAGGGGAACGGAACCGGCCATAACCCGACGTTGTAAAAAAAGCCCAGGTGCGCGCTGCGTTCACAAAAATAAGACCGGTTTTCGGGTCGTAAGCCGGCGACCACCAGTTGGTTGCCCCAATCGGATAAGGGGAAACCAATGCGCCTGGTGGATTGGCGTCTTTGCTGTAGTCGGGAATCGGCCGGCCCTGCGCGTCGATACCCTTGGCCCAGTTCGTTTCGGGCATGTACTTGGTCGTGACTAAGTGTTCCCCCGTGACGCGATCCAGCAGGAAGTAATAACCGTTTCGCGAAACCTGCGCCAGGAGCTTGCGCGGCTTGCCGTGGAACTCCGCGTCGAAGATGATCGGTGTCTGGCCCGCGTCGTAGTCGTGCGTGTCATGGGGAGTTATCTGGTAGGCCCACACCAGCTTCCCGGTATCAGGATTCAGGGCCACGATCGAGGCCGTGTAAAGGCTGTCCCCTTGCGGTGTCGGGTGCGGCGCCCTATCCACCGGGACCCCATTGCCGGTTCCGAGATAATAGAGGTTCAACTCGGGATCATACGTTCCCGTCAGCCAGGGAAAACCGCCGCCCTTGGCCATGGTGGCGTTGTCTACCCAAGTCTCTGATCCGGGCGCTCCGGGATCCGGATCAACCCACCATTTCCATTGCAGCTTGCCTGTTTCCGGATCGCGCGATTCCAGCCACGCGCGGATATTGTCGTTGTTCCCCGGACCAACAATCACGTGATTGCCGATGATCAGCGGCGACGTGGCCGAAAAGAAATCTTGTTTCACGTCCGCGACCTCTACCCGCCAACGCTCCGTTCCGTCCTTGGCGTTTAACGAGACCAGGTAGTTGTCTGGAGTCATGAAGTACAGCCAGCTGCCGTACATCCCCACGCCGCGGTTGGCCACATGGATGGCCCGGTTGTTCGGCCACGCGTAGTGCCAGAGCTCCCGGCCGGTCAGTGCATCCATCGCCCACACATTATCGGTAATGGTGAAGTAGAGCACGCCATCCACCAGCAAAGGAGTCGCTTTGATCCGTCGTCCTTCACTGGCCTGTTGCGCATACGACTCGCTACCGAATTCCACATGGTGAGTCCAGGCCAGCCCCAGCGACTTCACATTCGAACCATTGATCTGCGAGAGCGTGCTATACCGGCGCCCGGAATAATCGCCGTTATAGGTTGGCCACGTATCGGTCGGCGGCCGGAACAATGCCTTCGGATCGAGGGTCTGCGCAGGCAGGCAGCTCGAGATCAAACACACCGAACCCAAACACAACAAGGGCATGTACTTCATTTGAGCGTCACCAGGTATGCCAAAAGATCGTGGATATCCTTATCCGTATACATCTTCAACAGCGCCTTATGCGCGGCCAACGGATCCACCACCTCAACCGACTTGGTGTGATCTCTTGGCAAGGTGTGGTAAGTACCAGCGTCATCCGTCAGAGCGACCGTGAACTCGTCCAGGTACTCCAGTTTTCCTTTCAGCGTTTCCCCTGAAGCCAGCACAACTGTCACCTGGGAGGGTTTTGCCGGAGGAGTCAGAAACGAGGTCGTCAATGCGAGCGGCTGATCCTTGGTTCCAATGTGCGCCAGGTCGCCGGTAGCAGAATGACAGGTACTGCACTTCCCCGCGCCGTTGAAATACGCAAGTCCAGCCTTTGGATCGCCCACCAGCAATGCAGTCTCGGGCATCCGCTTACCGCGAACCTGCTGGATCCGCATGTGTAGAAACGCGGAAATATCCTGCACCTGCTCCGGCGGGAGGGAAGGGAACGCCGGCATGCCGAGGGTTGGACGGCCCTGCTTCAGAAACGGCCCAAGAGTGTCTCCATTGTGGTCTTGAAAGACGAGGGGGCTTCTGAGGAGGTTAGGCGCCTGTTCTGTTCCCGTGGCTTGAGAGCCATGACAGAATGAGCAACTGGAGGAGAAAACGCCCTGGCCGCGATCGGCGGCGGCTTTGTCCACACTCGGCGCCGCGGGTGGTGCAGCCGCCTGAGCGATGCCGCTATTTGTTGCTCCTGCGACGATCCCGAATCCAAGACCGGCAAAGACCAGCGCAGTTATAAATGCCCGCTTCTTCATGTTCACCCAGGAATAACAAGACCGGTTTATCCCGCCTAACTCGATCTGCTCGCGATGGTTTGCGATCTAAGTCAGACAGCGCTGTCGCTATCGAGGGTTCCCTTATGAACTAATTCCATAGCTTTGCTGAAACGCACACTATACCCGGTGTTTAAGCACTGTCAAGCATTCACACCCGTTGCCGCCATCGTTTCTTTGACAGACATCGAAGGCTCAGTGTAGTGTCGTCTGGCTGGCTGCCTGGGCTGCGTAAAAATAGTTCATAAGGGAACCTTTGACGTTGGGAGATTCGACATGAAAGTGCCCTTTTATCTCTTCACCATCTTTCTCGGCATCATCCTCGCCGTTCATCTTTCCATGAATGGCAGGGTTGGCAGCGCATTGGCCAATCCCCGCGTGGCCAATGCGATGTTCTGGTGCATCGGTGCTGCAACCGCCGTTCTCATCGGTCTCACAGGTTGGCACTCGGGCGCACTGAGCGCGCTCAAAGACGTTCATCCACTGTTGCTGACAGCGGGAGCCCTGGGCGCCTGCCTGGTATTCGCCATTGCCTGGCTCTTGCCCCAGGTGGGCGCTCGCGCCATGTTCATTACCCTCATCGCCGGACAAGTCCTGGGCGGCATGATCCTCTCCCACTTCGGATGGTTGGGTTCCGCGGTGCAAAAGATCACCCTGCCCAACGTAATTGGAGCGGTGATCATGATTCTGGGCGTGGTGCTTGCCACTTATGTCAAGGCGCCCGCTTAAATGCGCGCGGCCAGTTAGAGGGAGCAGGGACGAGTGGAAAAGCTGAAGCTGGGAAAATCGAAAATCGAAGTGAGCGCGCTGGCTATGGGCAGCGATCTGATCGGCAGCAAGATCCCCAGCCAGGATGCTTATCGCTTGTTCGATTTCTATCACAGCAGCGGTGGCAATTTCATCGACACCGCAAACATGTATGCCTGCTGGCTGCCTGGGTTCCAGGGAGGAGAAAGCGAAACCACCATCGGTGCATGGATGAAGGAGCGCCGCAATCGAAAGGACATGGTCATCTCCTCCAAGCTGGCATTCGATCATCCCGGTTGCGCCGGTGGTTTGAGCGCGCGCGAAATTGTGCGCGAGTGCGAGAAGAGTCTGAAGCGGCTGCAGACAGATTGGATCGACGTCTACTATGCCCATCGCGACGACCGCGACACGCCGCTCGAGGAAACCATGAAGGCCTTCGATGGCTTGGTCAAGGGCGGCAAGGTACGGGCGATTGGCGCCAGTAACCTTGCTTTATGGCGCGTTGCGGAAGCCAACCAGGTCAGCCGGGCAAACGGCTGGACCGAGTATTCCGTCGTCGAGCAGAGATCCACGTATCTGCGTCCCCGCCACGGGGCCGATTTTGGGCCGCAGATTTTCATCAGTGAAGAATTGAAGGATTTTGCCCGCGCCCATGGAATCGCCCTGGTCGGCTATTCGATTCTGTTGCAGGGCGCCTACATGCGGAAGGATCGCCCCGTGCCCACGCAATTCGCCGGCCCTGACTCGGATGAGCGGCTGGCTGCCCTCAGGGAAGTTGCGGCAGAAGCCGGGTGTACGCCACCCCAGGCCATCATTGCCTGGATGAGGCAGAGTGATCCCGCTATCCTCCCCATCATAGCCGGCAGTAAAGTTGAGCAATTCGAGGAGAATATCGCCGCCCTCGCGATCACCCTCAGCAGCGATCAAATGGGCCGTCTGGATACGGCTGGAAACCCCTCCCTCAAGCAGGGCTGGATTCAGCCGTCATAGTGCGCTGACCCCATCCTTCGTCTTCTGTGCAAAGGTTGGGATAGATCCCCTCGCACATGACAAAATAGAAGGAGAAACAGTGCGGGAGGTGCCGCGCTATGAACACATTGAAAACTGCTTTTCTCCTGACTGCCCTGACTCTCTTCCTTCTCTTCATCGGCGGCGCCTTCGCCGGCCGGAACGGCATGATCCTGGCGTTTTTCGTCGCCGCGGGCATCAATTTCTTCAGCTATTTTTACTCCGACAAGATGGCGCTCTCGATGTACCGCGCCCAGCCGGTTACCCGTGAGCAGTTGCCCCGGGTATATCAGATCGTGGACCGCATCCTGCCTCGCATGGCGCTGCCTATGCCGAGGATCTACGTCATTCCCATTGAATCGCCGAATGCATTTGCCACCGGAAGGAATCCCAGCCACGCCGCGGTTGCGGTCACGCAGGGCATTCTCAATCTGCTGACCGATGAAGAACTGGAAGGAGTCCTGGCCCACGAGCTGGGCCACGTCAGAAATCGTGACATTCTCACCAGCTCCATCGCGGCCACGCTCGCCGGCGCCATCACCATGTTGGCCCATTTCGCCGGGATATTTGGCGGCGGTCGCGACCGCGACCGCGGTTTAGGCGGCGAGGGCATACTGATGATCTTTCTCGCTCCCCTGGCCGCCACCCTCATCCAATTGGCTGTCTCCCGTTCCCGGGAGTACGAGGCCGATGCGACCGGCGCCCACGTCACGGGAAATCCCTATGCTTTGGCCAGCGCGCTGCAGAAGCTCGACGCCTTTTCCAAGCGCCTGCCGATGGCGGCTGAGCCATCCACCGCGCATCTGTTTATCGTCGCGCCGCTTCTGACTGGAGCAAGCTTCGCCAACCTCTTTTCCACCCATCCGCCCATGGCCAGCCGGATTCAGCGCCTCCTCGGCCGCTCGCCGGTGTAGGCTGTAACTGCTTGCTCATGCGAACGCTCTTTCACTCACTGGTCTATCTCGTGCTCAGTCTGTGGCTGGGAGCGCTGGTGTTTTTTGCCGCCGTTCTTGCTCCCCTGGCGTTCAGCCAGCTTCCGCCTTTGTTTCCTAATCCGGCTTTGGGGATGCACGCCGCCGGCATGATTGTGGGCGGCTCCCTGGTGCGCCTGCACTGGATAGGCTTGGTCTGCGGACTGGTCTTTCTCGTGGTCCTGCTTCTGGGACGGAAGCATTATCGCGCCATCCTTCCCCAGGCGATCCTGGTGCTGCTGATGATGGGGCTCACCGCGTATTCGCAGTTTTCGATTATTCCCCGCATGGATACGGCGCGCGATTCCATCGGCGGCAATGTCGATGCCGTCGCCGCCAACAATCCCGGTCGCGTGATCTTCGATCGTCTGCATCAGACCTCCGTCCATCTGGAAATGTTGGTCCTGGTTTGCGGCCTGGCTGCCCTCGTAGCC
>JBARKD010000240.1:0-11948 GCA_049800615.1 Acidobacteriaceae bacterium
GGACAGCCGTATCGCAGATGCGCTAGTGTCCTGAGTTTGCAGCATATACGACCTATGTAGCGGATGAGGGATCTAGCTGAAACAGCGGGTCCCTCCACTGCGCTAGCCCAGGATTTCCCTCAGCGGCTGAAGCCGGTCTTCTATTCAAATTGACGGCGGGGCTGAAAGAGTGTGCGTGAGAACTACCTTACGCAGATTTGGTCCCGTAATAGGGGCCAGCAGCGCCCCAGGATTTCATCCTGGGTATTATCAGCCGTCCCTTACGGGACTGGATCGCTTCCGATGCGGTTTACCCAGGACTTGACGTCCTGGGCTATTATCAGCCGTCCCTTTGGGACTCGGTGTGCAGTTCTCACGCAGACTCTGAAAGCCCCGCCCCTTCACGCCAAAAAAGTCACAGGCTCTCGGGATGACAAAGGGGAGGCTTGTGGCTTGGGTTGGGTTTGGCTGCCATAAGGGCAAAACAGCAGGTCCCTCGGCTTCGCTCGGGATGACAAATTTGTGGAACGAATTAACAACTCACCACACTAGCCGAAGCACTTTGCTTGGGACGCGCCAAATCCTTTTCCAGTTACTACAGCGCGAGATGTCTGACGTGTTCAGCGCGTAGGTCATTCGCGCTAAAGAGGCGGTAGAAGGGCGCGCCTTGCGCGGCAGCTTCCACTGCCGGACGGCCTTTGGCATCTTCGCGCTCCACCAGGCAGATGACCCCAATGACTTGCATTTTCGCGTCGCGGGCAGCTTCGATGGCGCTGATGGTTGAGGCGCCCGTGGTGCAGACGTCGTCGACGATGACCACGGGCGCGCCGGCCTGCTGAAAACCTTCGATGCGGCGACCCGTTCCGTGCGTCTTTTCCGCCTTGCGGACGAGAAAACCGTCGAAGACCACTGAACCTGGAGCTTCCAGCGCGTGCCAGGCGCTGGCCGCGGCAAGATTACAGACGATAGGATCGGCGCCCAGCGTCAGGCCACCCACGGCGCGCGGACGTAACTCATGCTGACGCACAAGATCAAGCATCGCCAGGCCAGTGAGGCGGCCGCCCTCACCGGTGAGCGTGGTTGTTCGGCAATCGATGTAGTAATCGCTGGTGCCGCCCGCTGAGAGCTTGAACTCACCCAGGCGGAAAGAAATGCGGGCCAGCATCTTGAGCAGGGCTTCACGGTGAGCCAACGTCATTAGGTGATTTTATCCAGATGGCGAAAGCCGCCGGTTACGAAAAATACGATGGTGAAAATGGTGCCGTTGTAAGTGGCGTGAATCATGGTGCTGGCGGCCAGAGAGTTGGTCCATAGCCGCACGAAGCAAAGTACCAGGCTCACCGCGAACAATACCGCCAGGGGGGCCCAGGCATGCGCCAACTGGTCGGAATGGACCAGAGCAAAGCCAATGCTGGTCAGGGTGCAGGAGACGGCCAGGGCAGCGGCACTCCATCGTGGATCTCGCTTTGAGCTCACATCCGCCGGGCTCACGTCATCCTTTCTGCCTCGCAGCCAGTCCCAGGTTGACGCCAGCGAGGGGAGCAGGAAGCCGCGAAAGGCCAGTTCCTCAAAGAGCGGAGCCATGAAGGTCCCAAAAAGCGCCACCATCCAAACGTCGGCCGAAGTGCGGAAGAAATCATCGATGGGCAGGCTCTTGGGGACAGGAAGAAAATTGGAAAGAAACTGAACCACGAGGCTCAAGACAATGCCTCCGACGAGCAGGGAAGGCCAGCGGCGGCTGACAACAGCAAAGTTCCAGTGCAGGGCCGCGCCCAGCGGTTGGCGCCAAAGGTTAACAAAGATGGCCCAGACAATGGTTCCCGCAATCAGGTAGCCGACAGCCATGGCGGGGATCAGGAGGCGCGGCTCGCGGAGCAATTGCTCTGAAGTTTCGCTTCCGAACCAATGGAAACCCATGGCCAGCGCGAAGACGGAAACACTGGTGAAAAGCATGACAATGACAGCCACGATGAAGAACAAAACAGTGTGGCCGAAATTAGGAATTCGCCGCGATTGCGGAGCCGGTGGGGGCAGCTCATCCGGCAAGGCGAGCGAAGGAAAAATCTCCGGATCTTCAGACAAGGACGGATTCCTATGTTGCCGCACGCCTGCGGGAGACGTGGTTGACTTTGCCCCCAGAGGCGGAAACCGCAAACGGCTTCAACTCGTGCGAGGGGAAATAACGTCGGAGAAATTCACCGGTATATGAGCCGAGTGTAGCAGCTACCTGAGCAGGAGTGCCCTGGGCAACGAGGGCGCCGCCGGCTTCTCCCCCTTGCGGGCCGAGATCGAGAATCCAATCCGCGCTACGGATCACGTCGAGGTTGTGTTCAATGACAATGACGGTGTTACCCAAGTCCGCCAGGCGATGCAGCACCTCCAAGAGCCTGCGTACATCGTCGAAGTGCAGGCCGGTAGTCGGTTCATCGAGCAGGTAGAGAGTTTTGCCGGTTTGCCGTTTGGACAGCTCGCGGGCCAGCTTCATGCGCTGCGCCTCGCCTCCGGAAAGTGTTGTCGCCGCTTGGCCCAGATGAATGTAACCGAGCCCTACGTCCACCAGCGTTTCCAGCTTCTGCCGCACCTGGGGGATGTCGATCAGTACAGGCAGTGCGTCCTCAATTGCGAGATCGAGCAGGTCGGCGATGGAATAGCCGTTGAATTTGACCGCCAGGGTTTCCTGATTGTAACGGCGGCCATTGCAGACCTCGCACAGCACATACACGTCGGGGAGGAAATTCATCTCGATGCGTCGCTGCCCTTCGCCCTGGCAGGCTTCGCATCGGCCGCCGGAGACGTTAAACGAAAAACGGCCAGGCTTGTACCCCCGTTCGCGGGACTCCGGCAGCCGTGCGAAAAGATCGCGGATGGCTGTGAACACTCCGGTATAGGTCGCGGGATTGGAGCGCGGCGTCCGGCCGATGGGCAATTGGTCGATGCGCACCGCTTTGTCAATGTGCTCAAACCCGGTGATGCTTCTGTGGGTGGCGGGCAATTCGCGTGAACCGTAGAGTTCCCGGGCCAGGGCGCGATACAGGGTGTCATTGACCAACGTGCTTTTGCCAGATCCCGACACCCCTGTTACTACGGTCATTACATTTAGAGGAAATTGGACCGAGAGGTTCTTCAGATTGTGGCCGCCGGCGCCTTCGATGCTTATCCAGTTGCCGGTCAAGGGCCGCGGCGTATCGCGGCTGGTGATTTGCAGCTCGCCGGCGAGGTAACGCCCGGTCAGGGAGATGTCGGTCTCCATGATCTGCTGGGGTGTTCCGGAGGCAACCACGTGACCGCCGAGTTTGCCGGCGCCGGGGCCGAGGTCAACGACGTAATCGGCATTGCGAATCGTGTCTTCGTCGTGCTCCACGACCAGCACGGTGTTACCGAGGTCACGAAGGGATTTCAGGGCCTCGATCAACCGCTGGTTGTCGCGCTGGTGCAGTCCGATGGAAGGTTCGTCCAGCACGTAGAGCACGCCGCGCAGCCGCGAACCGATCTGGGTGGCCAGGCGGATGCGTTGTCCTTCGCCGCCGGAAAGGGTGGCGGCGTTGCGGTCCAATGACAGATAGCTGAGTCCTACGGATTGGAGAAACTCAAGCCGCTCCACGATCTCCCGTCGCAGCCGCTCGGCCACCATGGCTTCGCGCACGGTGAATTGGATCGCGCGCGCCGCGTCGAACGCCTTGCTCAGTGGGAGGGCGGTAAAGTCGGCAATCGACAAGGATCCCACCTTGACGGCCAGCGATTCAGGCCGTAGCCGCTGGCCCTGGCAGGCAGGACAGATGGTGGCGGACATGTAGTTCAGCAGCCAGTCGCGATAGCTTTCCGACTTGGATTCTTCGAGCGAGTCGCGCAAGTAGGCGAGGATGCCATGAAATCCGGTGCGTGGGGCTTCCTGGCCAGGACCGTAGAGCAACAATTTCTGCTGCCGCTCAGGGAGATCTTCGAAGGGCTTGCTCAAATCGATCTTGTAACGCTGTGCAGCCAGCTGCAGCAGGCGATTGAGATACTGCGAGCCGCCGCCCGGCCCAAGCGCGCCATCGGTCAGCGGCTTCGACCAGTCCGTAACTACCTTGGCGGGATCGAAAGCATAGGTGCTTCCTAACCCGTGGCACTCGGAGCATGCGCCATAAGTGCTATTGAACGAAAAGCTTCGAGGCTCCAACTTGGGAATGTCAAGTCCGCAGTCCGGGCACGCCATCGAAGAGGAATAAAGCTGTTCTTCCTCTCCGTCGGCGGCGGTAAGAACAAGACCATTGGCCATCTGCAGAGCTTTGGCCACGGACGATTCGAGCCGCTTTTCGACACCCGGTTTTAGGACGACACGATCGATCACGGCCTCGATGGTGTGTTTCTTGTGACGTTCGAGGCGAATAGGATCGGCCAGGTCGCGCATCTCACCATTAATGCGAGCGCGAAAGCCCTTCTGATCCAGTTCGTCGAGCAGGTCCTTGAATTCGCCTTTGCGGCCACGAACGATGGGCGCATAGATGACCACGCGTCCGCCGGGGGCAAGGGAGAGAATCCGCTCCACGATTTGCTCGGCGGACTGGCGTGAAATCGGTTTGCCGCAGCTCGGACAGTGGGGCACGCCAATCGATGCGTAGAGAAGGCGGAGGTAGTCGTAGATCTCGGTGATCGTGCCTACAGTAGACCGGGGACTGCGGCTGGTAGTTTTTTGCTCGATGGAAATAGCAGGGCTGAGGCCTTCGATGGAATCAACATCGGGGCGCTCGATCTGATCGAGGAACTGGCGTGCATAAGCAGAGAGTGTTTCTACGTACCGCCGTTGGCCCTCGGCGTAAATCGTGTCGAACGCGAGCGACGACTTGCCCGAGCCCGAAAGGCCGGTGACTACGGTAAGTGTGTTACGGGGAATTCGTAAATTGATGTCGCGCAGATTATGCTGGCGCGCTCCCCGCACGGTGATATGAGTAATGGGCATGAAGGCTCGGAAGCTAGGGATTGAAGGAGAGCGGCACGAGTAACCCTGTATGTATCTTATTCGCCAATAGAAACAAGGGTCAACGCAACACTGCAGTTGGTAACCATGTCACACTGACGCTTACGATCACAAGTGCGCATGCGACGCACGAAGGGCGAGCTAACTTCAGTATTCAAAAGGGCCGTTATGGTAGATCAAGTAAATATGCTGATGGTATTTTGCGCGGCGGTCGCCGCCCTCGCGCTTGGTGTGATGCTGGGCTACCTGTGCTGCAAAACCCTGTTCGATGTCTTGCGATTCCACGCTCGTATCGCCCCTGTCGAGGGTGCGAAGGCCAAGACTCAGGTGGCGCGGGTCTGACCTGCTTTCGCGCAGCGTCGTGATCCGCTTGCCTCGACTATTTTTCTGAACCTATTGACTATTTCTCTGAACCTATTTCTGCGGGCCATATCTGTGGGCCGTTTCCACGGATAGGGGATGCTTCCTGAATTTGCTTCCTGAAGTTGCTTCCTGGCCTATTTCCAGCCGCCCGACGCGAATACATTTCCGAGTCAGACTTCATTGTATCGGTGAGTCCTGCTGTACAGGCTGCTGCTGCTGGCCGCCTTGGCTCTGGGCCTGGCGCATACGCTGCAGTTGTTCGAATAATTGCTGCGGAGTTTTCACCCCCGGAGGCGATTGCGGCGGGGTCCCCTGCTGTTGCGGCGGCTCGGGTGGAGGCGGAGGCTCCTCGTTTTCCGGTTCGTTGACGGCTTCCTCGGTTGTGGCTTGAGGAGTCGTAGCAGCGGAAGCGCTGCTGTGTGTGGCGAGAGAAAGAGTGAGTTCGCGCGGCGCGCCGTTGCTGAGATCCCCCAGCAGAACCAGGTTGTAGGCTGTGCCATTCAGCAAATCCGCGAGCACATCGCGCGGGGCGCCAGGGCCGAAAGTACCAAACACCCGCTCATCACTGCCCAACCCATCCACCTTCATGCCGCTCTCCGCGGCGAAGCGATGCAGAATCGAGGTCAGGCTGGAGTTGTCGGCTTTGATCGAAAGCTGATTATTTGCAAAAACGATCTGCGCATCCTGGGCCGGCTCCGAGAGCAGGGATGGCGCGGTCAGCGGCGGGGCCGAAGCCGGTGGAGTTTGCGCGGGCGCCGCCCCTTGCGGACCGGGCGCGGTGTTTTGCGGACCAGGCACGGCGGTCTGCGGGACAGTAGTCTGCGGGGCAGTAATCTGCGAGACAGGGGCAACTGCTTGTGGCGCGGGCGCTGGGGATTGTGGCGCCGTTGCCGGAGGCGCCTGGTCCAGGCCGCGCAGCCGACGGTTCTGCGAGTGGAGCATCGGAACGCACATGATCGGCAAGATCAGGAGCGCACATTTACCGGCCGCAATCCCTCGAGTCATGCCCTTCTTCCCTCTGTGTACTAGACTAGCAGTGGTCTGAATTCTATGCCTCGGTTCCGCGACCTCTTTGCTCTTCTGAGTACCCTGGTTATGTTGCTGGCCCCGCTTCGGACCTTTGCTGTGTCCTGCACCACCCAGGCGCAGATGAGCGACGGCCAGCGCAATTCCCTGATTCAGGTTGCTCGGACGCTGGCGTCCGCGGTACAAAGCGGGAACACCGCGGCTGTCCAGGCTATGACCATCCCCAAGGTTAAGGCTGACTTTAGCGGCATCGCCAGCACCATCGAGCAGACCGCTCCCATGCTGGCCGGGGCAACTCTTACGATAGACGCGCTGTACGATCTGGACGCTTCGGATTTGAAAGAAAGCGCGGAGGACACCAGCTTCTTCTGCGGCGCGGCAAATTCTCCGGTGCACGTGAGCGTCAACATCCCGCAGCTTCCCAAGGGCAAATACGCCTTGACGCTGGTTCACGCCACAGGGGTGCAAAAACCCCACCAGATGGCATTTCTGCTGCAGCAGAACGGAGACTGGCAACTTGCAGGGTTCTTCATCAAGCCCTTGCTGATCGCAGGACACGACAGCGTCTGGTATTGGACGAAAGCCCGGGCCTTTGAGCAAAAGAATCAGAAATGGAACGCCTACTTCTATTACACGACGGCGGCGTATCTTGGGGCTCCGGCGGATTTCATCACCAGTGCGAACCTGGATAAATTGAACCAGGAGGCGGCGGCTTCGAGACCCGACGGCTTACCCGGCGCTCAGCCGATGGTGGTTACGGCGGGTGGCCAGTCGTACTCAGTGAGTGATGTGCACACCGACGGGTCCCTGGGTGGTCTGGATCTGGTGCTGCGTTATACCGCGACCGATACCAGCGACCCGGTTGCCGCCCGCGCCCGGAACGTGGAGCTGATGAAGGCCATGCTCACCGCCCACCCGGAACTGCGGGAAGGATTCCACGGTTTGTGGGTATTCGCGGAGGCGCCGAATCAGCGTCCTTACGGCAACGAACTGGCGATGAGCGAGATTCGCTGATGTCTCACGAGAACGAGAAGACGCTGTCCCGGGTACTTGCGGAGAGACGGGCGACGCCGAGTTTTGACGGGAGCCCACTTCCGGATGTGGACCTGCGCAAGATTCTGCTGGCCGGCCTGCAAGCCCCAAGCGGCTACAATCTCCAGCCGTGGCGGTTCATCGTGGTTCGTAGCCTGGAGCAGAAGAAGAAGCTGCGTACGGCGAGTTTCAACCAGGCCAAGGTAGAGGAGGCGTCAGCCGTTATCGTGGCCTGCGGCGATGCTGACGGGTGGCGCAGTGGCGACCTGGAAGAGATGCTGCGGCTTGGCCGGCTGGGCGGAATGCCGGAAAATTACGCCGAACAGGCCAAAACCACGATCCCCAATTACCTGTCCAACCATCCCAATATCACCGCCTGGCTGAACCGTCACGTGATGACAGCGCTCACCCACATGATGCTCATGGCCGAGTCCATCGGGTACGATACGGCGCCGATGGAAGGCTTCGAAGAAGCCAAGGTGCACGAGGTTCTCAAGCTTCCCCTGAGCTACACGGTCGTGGCCCTGTTGGGTCTTGGCCACCTGAAAGGTCCAGATAAGTACCATGGGGACCGTTTCAGTATGGCGCGCACGATTTTTGCCGAAGAATATGGCAAGCCGCTGAAAATTTCAGAGTAATATTAACGAGGCTGTAACAAACCTTCCCTCTGCCAGCTCTCAAGAAGGGTAATCCAGGGCCGACGCCCTGCGCAGGAGTGTATTTGTGCGTCGTGAGTATCCTGAGGCGCCGATTGTGGGGGTGGGCGCGGTCGTCATCGACGGTACGAAAGTACTGCTGGTGCGTCGCGGGCACGAACCGCTGAAGGGTGAGTGGTCCTTACCTGGAGGAGCTCTGGAGTTGGGAGAGACATTGCAGGAGGGCGTGGTGCGGGAGGTGCAGGAGGAGACCGGCCTCACCGTGGTCGCGGACGGCATCGTTGAGATTTTGGACAGGATTATGCGGGACGAAGCATCCGGCCGGGTTCGGCACCACTATGTATTGATCGATTTCCTATGCCGGGTGACCGGCGGCAGCCTGCGGGCGGCCAGCGACGCGGACGAGGTGCGATGGGCGCCGCGCGAGCAATTGCAGGAGCCGGGCGAATACGGTGTGGCGCCGTTCACGGTTCGGGTCATTGAGAAGGCTTTCGCCATGGAGAAGGCCTTCGCCATGCGATTTTCCGGCCAACTCGCCGAACAGGTGGGATGAGGATGAAGGTTCAAGAGGAAGTGACCGAGGTTGTCGACGCCACGCGGCGTATAAGACGCTTTGTCCTGGTTTCGGGTCTTTTGCTGGTGTGCGTCCTGGCCATCCTGGCATGGCGCAATCCGTTGTGGCTGATCGACCGGCAAGTGGACGCCACGTTGCGCCTGAATGGCGTGCGTGGAGAATTCGCGACCGTCAACGGTTATGAAATGCATTTCCTGGTGGGCGGGAGCGGGCGGCCCCTGGTGTTGTTGCATGGATTGGGCAGCCGGGGCGAAGATTGGGCCAGTCTGATTCCCCAGCTCATCGACGGCGGCCACCGGGTATACGCGGTGGATTTACTGGGCTTTGGAAAATCCTCGCAACCCAAGGATTCGGATTACTCGATCTCCCAGCAGGCGGGACTAGTCGAAAAGTTCCTGGATAGCCAGCACCTTCAGCAGGTGGATCTGGCAGGCTGGTCGATGGGCGGATGGATCGCGATGAAGGTTGCTCTGCAGCAGCCCGAGCGGGTCCGGCGGCTGGTGCTGCTGGATAGTGCGGGCCTGCGGTTTAAATTGGGCTTCGACCCTTCGCTGTTTCAGCCGGCCTCTCCGAATGACATTGCCAGTCTGGAAGAGTTGCTGTTGCCTAACCCACGGCCGCTTCCGCGCTTTGTCGCCATGGCAATGCTGCGGAAAAGCGACCAGGTGGGGTGGGTGGTGCGTCGCAGTATGCAATCCATGATGACCGGGCAGGACCTGGTGGATGACAAATTGGCGTCGCTGACGATGCCGGTGCTGATTGGCTGGGGTGACCAGGACCGCTTGATCCCTCTTTCCGTGGCCTATCAACTGCATCACGCGATTTTGCAGTCGGTATTGGACATCTACGCGGGATGCGGGCATCTTGCCCCCGGAACCTGTGTTCGCCAGGTAGGGCCCAGCATGGTGGACTTCCTGAACGCGCAGCCTGCCAGGATGGCAATGATACGGACTATCCCGAAAGAAAATTAGAGGCCCAGGTTTACCAGCGTCCACATGCGAGTACGCCGCGGTCGGGAGGACAATTCTGTCCAGGGGCGGAAATCGTACCCTCGGCGGCTGAAGCCGGTCTTCTGTTCGATTTGACGGCGGGACTGAAGTCCCGCCCCTTCAAAACCAAAAAGTCAAAGACTCTCGGGATGACAATTCAGTGGGTGATTTAGGAAAACTGCAGATTCCTCGGCTGCGCTCGGAATGACAAAGGGGAGGTTTGCGTTTCAATCGAGTGCGGTGGGTGGAAAATTTTGCCCTCGGCCGCTGAAGCCCCGCCCCTTCACGCCAAAAAGTCACAGCGGGTTAGCGGGATCTTTCCACACATAACCGTCGGCTTGCGGCAGCCCAACGTGAGCGAGGACTCTGCAGACAAACTGGAAGGCCATCTGCGCAGTGTCCATGGGATGGTTGTAGAACATTGGGATCACCGGGAAGATGACCGCGCCGGCATCGGCGGCCAAGGTCATATTCCGCAAATGGATTTTGTTGAACGGTGTCTCGCGTACGCAGAGAATGAGGGGACGCCGCTCCTTGAGGGTTACGTCGGCGGCGCGTTCAATCAGGTTGGCAGCGAGTCCGTTTGCGATGCCGGCCAAGGTTCCCATGCTGCAAGGCAGAACGATCATCCCGGCGGAAGGGTAGCTGCCGCTGGCCGGGCCCGCCCCGATGTCGCTTTCGGCCAGTTGATGCACCTTGGCGGCAGGCCCACCAAGGAGTTTGCTCACAAGTTCGCTGCGGCCGCTCAGTTGCAATTCTTCGGCAATGACCCGCAGGGAATTTTCCGATGCAATGAAGTTTACGTGGGTGACGCGAGGGTCGCGCTCGAGGGCGCGGAGGAGGCATTGGCCGAGAATGGATCCGCTGGCTCCGGTGAGCGCCACCGTCCAATTCATGCCAGAACCCGGGCAAAAATTGCGTCGACGTTGGCCAGCTGACGCGCCATCTGGAAACTCTTTTCGATATGCGGAAGGTGCCTGCAAATCGCCCGATCCCGCTCCACCAGGTCGCGGAAGACCAGGTCTTCTTTCCATGCGGTCATAGCGTGCGCCTGCACCAGACGATATGCCTCTTCACGAGACATGCCGGCCTCCGCCAGATCGAGCAAAAGCTGGCCAGAGAAAATGAGGCCGCCGGTGCTTTCCAGGTTCTTGAGCATGCGGCGGGGATAAACCAGCAGCTTTTCAATGAGTGAGGTGGTTTTGGCCAGCAGGTAGTCCGTGAGGATGGTGGAGTCGGGGAAAATAATCCGTTCCACCGAGGAATGAGAAATGTCCCGCTCGTGCCACAAAGGCACGTTCTCCAGGGCGGCCTGAGTATTGCCCCGAATCACCCGCGCCAAACCGCTGATCTGCTCCGACGTGATGGGATTGCGCTTGTGGGGCATAGCCGAGGAGCCTTTCTGCTTTTCGGAGAAGAACTCTTCTGCCTCACGCACTTCGGTGCGCTGCAAATGGCGGATCTCCACGGCAATTTTGTCCAGTGTAGAGGCCAGCACGGCGAGGGTGGCGATGTATGAGGCGTGGCGGTCGCGCTGGATAACCTGGGTGGCAATCGGGTCCGGCCGAAGCCCTAATTTGGCGCAAATGCTCTCTTCGTGTTCGGGCTTAAGACGCCCGAAGGTTCCGACCGCGCCGGAGAATTTGCCCACCCGCATGTCCTCTGCGCTGACCTCGAAGCGGACCAAGTCGCGCTTTATCTCGGCATACCAGTTGAGCAACTTGAGGCCGAAGGTAGTCGGCTCCGCGTGGATGCCGTGAGTGCGGCCGATGGTCGGGGTGTGCTTGAATTCCAGGGCCCGCTGCCGGAGCATGGCAGCAAGATCCAGAATCCCCTGGCGGATAAGACTGGAGGCTTCTTTGATCTGAAGCGCCTGGGCGGTGTCGACGACGTCATTGGATGTCAGGCCAAAATGCAGCCAGCGAGCTTCCGGCCCGATCTTTTCGGCGACCGCGGTGGTAAAGGCGATCACGTCGTGTTTCACCTCAGATTCGATTTCCTGAATCCTGGCCACGTCGATCGTCGCGTTGGCGCGGATGGCGCGGGCCGCCGCCTGGGGTACGACCCCAGCCTCGGCGAGAACCTCGGAGGCGGTCGCCTCAACCTCCAGCCACGTCCGATACTTGTTTTCTTCAGTCCAGATTCGGCCCATGGCCGAGCGGGTATAACGAGCGATCAACCAAACCCTCCATATCACTCACTATTCTATCGTTGGTGCATCCTATCGATCTGGGAGGGTCAAAGAATGGAAGACGAGCGGGAACTGATCACAATTGAACTCTATCGCGATGCCCTGGAGGCGGACCTGGCCAAGACCCGGCTGGACTCCGCGGGCATTACCAGTTTCCTTGTGGGTGAGAATAGCGCGGTGC
>JBARKD010000241.1:0-6390 GCA_049800615.1 Acidobacteriaceae bacterium
CTTTTATATAGATCCCAGTTGAGGCCGGTTCGGACTAGTGTTGGAAAAAATATTCGTGTGGCGGCAATACCTCGCCGGAAGTGAAGCGGAATCCGGGTCGGCCACCGGATCTTTCTCATAATCGTAACCGCCAAGCCCTCCGGCGGCCTCAAAGGCAGCGCGTTTTATTGGGCAACGACGGTTACAGATAGCGGGATAGTGTGGGGGGGCATGCAGGCGTTTGCATCGCAAGCCTGGTAATGCAGGCCGCCCACAAGCGTGTGCTCCCCTGCCAGGGCGGTCAGGTGCGCATGCAAAACGAACTCGCCGGTATAGACGTTGAGCTTTTCTTTCGGCGCAAATTGAGGGGAGAAGTCAGCACCGGGCGGAAAGTCTACCGCCGTCACGTTCAGCCCGGGCGCTTCCACCACGGCGAGCCGGGTGGGGATCAAAGTTTTGTCGGCCGGATGATGCGAATTGATGTGGAGCCCGTCGGCAATGCGAAAGTGAAGATCGATTTCGGCGGCGCGGCGCGCGGTCACGGTCACCTGTGCCGGAGAAAGAAACTCGACAGCGTCGGGCTTCGTCCCCGGCAACGGCGGGTCTTTAAACACCTGCGGCGAGGCCGCACTCGTCAACTGTGGCCCGAGGGCCAGGAGGCAGGAAAGCAGCACAGCAGCGCAGCGGAACATCTACTTCGCTCCGGCCGCTAGCGCCTTCTTGATGCTCACTTCTACTTCGTCTTTGGAAACCAGACCGGCGGTCTCGGCAACCACCTTGCCGTCCCGCCCTACGAAGAAGGAGGTGGGCAAAAACTCCACGCCGCCATATTTGCGGGACATCGAGTCTTCGCCTACCAGCAACGGGTAGTCGAGATGCTGTTCCAGGCCGAATTTGACCAGCTTGGCACGCGGAGTTCCGGGATCATCGGCATTGACGCCCAGTATTTCAAAGCCCTGCGGGGCATATTGGTTGCGCAGAGCAACCAACCAGGGCATTTCGATCTTGCACGGGGCACACCAGGTGGCCCAGAAGTTAATGAGCACCGCTTTACCTTTGTAGTCGGAAAGGGAGAGCTTCTTCCCTTCCACGGTTCGCAGGCTGAATTCCGGGGCACTCTTGCCGCGCAGATCAGGAAGGCCCTCGTCGGCAGAGACATCCTGCTGAACGGACTGATTATTGGCGGTCTCGGGCGTTAAAGTCCCTTGTAACTGATGTTGGGCGTACTGTTTACGCCGCTTGTAGTTCTCATATCCTGACCACACCATCAGGGCGAAGGCGGCGATGACCAGAACAATAACCCATTGATTACGCTTCACAGACCTCATTCTAAATGGACAGCACCCCCAAAGCGCCTCGGGACTGCTGTTACGATCAGGTGTTTGCCCATGAGGACCCCTTCCCCAGCCCAGCTAATCCGGATCGAAGCTGAAGCACTGCTTAGACTTGCGGACCGGCTGGAGAATGGCATGTCGGCTTCTTTTGCGCGCGCCGTCGAGCTGGTGATGGAGTGTTGGGAGAGGCGCGGGCGGGTCGTGGTCACCGGGATCGGCAAGAGCGGGATCATCGCCCAGAAGCTCGTGGCCACGTTTAATTCCACCGGCACACCGGCGCTGTTCCTGCACGCGGCGGAGGCGCTCCATGGCGATTTGGGGATGCTGGCCAAGGGCGACCTGGTGTTGGCCCTCTCCTCCAGCGGGGAAACGGAGGAGATTCTGCGGCTGTTGCCCATGCTTAAGAGAATGGGTGACGCGTTGATCAGCTTCTGCTGCGCCATGAAATCGACCCTGGCGCTGGCCAGCGATGTGGCCCTGGACCTGAGCATTGAGCAGGAAGCCTGCGGCATGGGGTTGGCTCCTACCGCGTCGACGACGGTGATGCTGGCCCTAGGGGATGCCCTGGCCATCGCGGTTTCGGTCAGGAAGGGCTTTCGCGCCGAGGATTTCGCCGACCTGCATCCGGGGGGCAAGCTGGGAAAAAAGCTCGCCAGAGTGCGGGAGTTGATGCACTCCGGCGAAGCGGTGCCCAAGGTAGCCGCAGACACGCTGATGCCCGCCGTCATTTATGAGATGAGCCGTAAGGGGTTGGGCATCACCACCGTCGTCGAAGGTCAGACCCTGATCGGTGTCATGAGCGACGGCGACCTGCGCAGGTTATTGGAAGCCAAGGGGCCCGATGCGCTCGCTTTGACCGCCGGTGAGGCCATGAATGCGGCGCCCAAGACGATCGCTCCGGATGAGTTGGCTGCGAGGGCGCTCAGCATTATGGAAGAGAAGAAGATTACTTCGCTGGTGGTGATTCAGTCTGACCGCACGGTGGTGGGTGTTCTTCATCTGCATGATTTGTGGGGACTGGAGTTGATTTGAGGGGCTCTTTGCGTCGCTCCACAGTTTCGTGTTCGGTTGCGGGTCCGGCAAACTGCAGGTCCCTCCACTTCGGTCGGGACGACAATTCTGTGGAGCGGGGAGAGGATGGCTTTCCCACGAAACTACAAGGCGAGGAAAACTGCAGGTCCCTCCACTTCGGTCGGGACGACAATTCTGTCTGCGGATGGAAAAAAATAGCCTCAGCGGCTGAACAGGCTGCGGAAAAAATCGGGATCGGGCAAGAGAGACGTGAAGCAGGGGCTAAAGCCCGACGTATTCTGAATCATTTACGGCCCGACTGAAGTCGGGCCCTGATACAAAAACCGCGTTTTTTCCGCAGCCTGTGAAGCCGGTCTTCTTGTTCGATTTGACGGCGGGGCTGAAGCCCCGCCCCTTCAAAACCAAAAAGTCAAAGACTCTCGCAATGACAATTCTGTAGCTCATTTAGGAAAACTGCAGATTCCTCGGCTGCGCTCGGAATGACAAAGGGGAGGCTTGCGTTTCAATCGAGTGCGGTGGGTCGAAAATTTTGCCCTCAGTGGCTGAAGCCGCCTTCTTGTTCGATTTGACGGCGGGGCTGAAGCCCCGCCCCTTCAGGCCAGGGTAGGCCTGTGGCATTGGTCACCGCTGCTTGTTCCACGGAATTCATTTCGCGTCGCCCTCCTCTTCCACCTTCCGAATGATGGCTCGATAAATGGAATGGATGGCGCCGGATGCCTCGATTCTGCGCACATTTTCCTGATGCTTCGGGTGGGCTGCGAGCTTGCCGCGATAGACCTCGTACTCGGCCATGGTGCCAACATCAATGGTGGCGAATGCCTCGCTGGTTGCGCCGGCAAACTCAGTGGGAGCATAGTATCCGCTGATCCGGCCTCCGCTTTCCGTGATCGGTGCGAACTCGGCCTCAGCGTAGGCACGCCAGTCGGAGAGCTTGTTGGGGTCGATGGTATAGCGCAGGAATAGGGTGTACATCACTACCTCCTGCGAACATTGGACGCCCGCTATTCCTGCAAATACTTCGGTGCGTACCGAAGTGTTGGAGAAAAAGAAATATCATACTGTTTGCATGATTGAAGCACTCGCAAGAGCAGCGAAACTGCTCGCGGAGCCGGCCCGGGCGGCCGTACTGGTCAGGCTGATGAACGGCCGCGCCGTCCCTGCGGGAGAACTGGCCCTAGTTGCCCACGTGAGTCCGCAGACGGCAAGCGAACATCTTGCGCGCCTGGCCGAGGCCGGTTTCGTCACGGTTCGCCGGCAAGGGAGGCACCGGTACTACGAGCTCGCGAACGAGGAAGTCGCTTACGCCGTGGAATCGCTGATGGTGCTGTCCTCTGCGTCTCAGGCAAGGTCTCGCGCTGTCGGGGTTATCCCAGCCCTTGGGACTTTCGAGCATGCACGCACCTGTTACGCACACCTGGCAGGATGGCTCGGGGTGGCGATCACAGACGCTCTGCAGCAGAAAGGGTACCTGGCGCCCGTGCCGGGTCGAGCATTCGCCGTGACAGACTGCGGTAAAGCATGGTTCGAACAGCGAGGGATCGCCATCGCGAACCCGACGAAAGTTCCGGATCGGACGTTCGCGCGCCAGTGTCCGGACTGGACGGAGCGCCGCCCTCATCTTGCCGGCCCCTTGGGTGTTGCCATCTATAAGCGATTCTCGGAGCTTCGTTGGATCGCACCAACGCGCAAATCACGGAACATTCGCGTCACACTGGAAGGCAGAAAAGCACTCCTGAAGAATCTGCATATTGTTGTTGGATGACTTAACGCGAAAGCCTGCCTTGCCCATCGCCTTAAAACTGGCTCACCGAAATCGCAGCCTGCGTAACATTCACCGCGTTGTTGGTCCCAAAAACCCGCAGACCACCATCGGGCTGGGCCTGAATTTGAAGACCCGCCTGAAAAGCAGCCTGCTGCAGGACTTCCATGCATTGCTGTCGAGTCGAGTTGGCCGGCAATGGCTTGGTGACCGTGCTGTTCGTCGATCCGTTGGTCACACTGACCGTGCCCGCGGTGGCGGCGGTGCCGTCGGCAAACGAAACTAAAATCCCGTGCGGCTGAGCCGGTCCTGCAGCAACGGCTGCCGGCGCTCCCTGCCCTTGCTGGCCTACCTGAGACGGCGCGGAACCGACGTTGTACAAAGCATCAAAAGGAGTGCCCTCGACATTATCATCGCCATAAGGGATGTGGCACTGGCCGTTGACGAGAAATCCTGGCTGATATCCCTTCTTGCTGCCGAAATAGCTGATCTGCTTGCGGCAGATGTAAAGTTGACTACCGTCGGAATAGTAACCGCCGGGCACCAGCGCTCGTATGTTGCCATCGAAATTGCGCCACTCCGCCGGGCCAGTGGCCACCTCATAAGTCTTCGATGAGTCTTCCTTTCCAGCGTCGTTGACATAATGGCACTCCCCCTGGACCCACTTTCCGGGCACGAGAGCGTTGGTCTCGGAGACACGGCAGACGTAAAGAGGCGAATCCGGCTTGCCACCGTTACCTGGGCCTCCCTTCACGGCGTCGTCTCCCGGAACGAAGGGCGTTTGTGCCGGTTGCCAAGTTACTGAGCTTGGTCCCGGCTGATACGGGGGCGGTGGCGCGTCATCCCCAGGTTGAGGATACTTGGGCTGGACATTGCCAAAATTATCGCTCGAGGAGCAGCGCGGCCCAACCAGCCAGCCGCGACCGCCCTGTATCTCCCGCTTCACCGTTGGATCGCTGGCTCGGCACGGTGGATACGCTTGCGCCGGCTGCACCGGGTATGGATACGGCGGCGGATAAGGGTAAGCTGGCGGATAAGGAAACGGCGGCCGTCCGCCACCGGTAGCATAGAGCACTTCAAAAGGCGGACTCTCCACGACCTCGCTTCCGCCCATCGGGATATGACACGTTCCGTCGGAGACCAATTTGCCAGGCTGATAACCGTAATCGTTTCCGGGGTTGGGAGAGTAGTTAACGCGGCATGAATAGAGGGGGCTTCCGTCAGGGTTGCTTCCTGTCTGCGCAAGACCATAGACGCCGCCCTGATATTGCGCCCAGCGGGCGCTCCCGTAAGCGACTTCATAGGAGCGCATGATTTGCTCGGCCCCGCCAAACGGCACGTTGCAATTGCCCTGGACCCATTTGCCGGGAACAACACTCCCCTGGATCTGCGCGCGGCAGATATACATTGGCGTTCCCGGATTGGGGTCCGATCCCGGCCCGCCTGCGATGGCTCCGTTCGACGGGTCCGGAGTAAAAGGTGACTGAACGCGCCTCCACGTAATGCTTTGGCCCAGCATGGAGCCATTCTGTGCCACCGCAGACGCGCTGCAGCACCCTAAGACAGCTACGAGCAGAAGCCGATGGAAACGACCGAAAGATTTCATCTCAGGCATCCGCGGGAGACAGATAGATCTAAAGCATGCGCCCGCGTCCGGTTCATTATGGACAA
Source organism: Acidobacteriaceae bacterium (assembly GCA_049800615.1). GTDB lineage: Bacteria > Acidobacteriota > Terriglobia > Terriglobales > Acidobacteriaceae > PALSA-350. Next base: position 5,776 of record JBARKD010000241.1, read on the forward strand.
ATTCCCATGGCAATGTATACGGAAATGCGGTCGCAGACGTTCGTTTCTGGCAACGGATTTGCTCCCAGTGGGGTCGGTCTAGTCAGTCTATCTGGTCAGATGGCCCATTCAAGCCTCGCTTCGGCATGAGTGGGGCAACTCACCGTAGGAGATTTACCGGCTGTTGAGTTGAGAACCGGGGGGGTTGTGGGCGGAAGCTGTGACGAAATTAGCGGAATAAACAGACAATAACACTTACTTATGACGGACTAAGGGCAAACCGACGAAAAAACCCGATTAAATGAAGCACACAGCCTTGTGGTTTCGCTTCTTGCTATATTCGCTTGCATGAAATTTCTACTGTTAAGCTTGTGCCTGGCGACCACCGTCCAGGCCACGGCGCAGTCCGTTGTGGTCAGCCCCTACGTCCCGCCAAAACAGTCGACCGTTCTCGCTACTACTTTTGTCGACTGGGACTCACTCGTTCCAAGCCCAAGTAAGACCGGGCAAATCCGCCATGTCTTCGACAACCCCACCGTCGCCATGGATAAGCTGGAAGTTCACATCACCACTCTCAATCCAGGCATGGAGTCGCACCCTATCCACCGCCATCCCTGGGAAGAAATCCTCCTCGTC
>JBARKD010000242.1:0-6114 GCA_049800615.1 Acidobacteriaceae bacterium
CTTCCGGGCCGGCAGTACGATGCTTTTGAAGCTCGTGTTACTTGATTTACGTAACAGGGGGTCCGAATGGATGCCGAAAACCAGGAGCACGGCCAGAGTATTACATTTGGAGTAATCGTGCTACGCCCAAACAGACTTTTGCTCGGGATTGATGGGATTGATGAGATTGATGGGATCGATGGTGTCCTCTCTCGCCGTTGGCTCGGGGGTTCATCAATGTCGAAGGAGAAGAGGCCCTGGCAAATGTTTACCTGGAAACTCGCCCCTATTGCGGAGTCCAATGAGGGTGGCTGGTAAACAGCCCCCCCAGAAAACCCAGTTGGTACACCAGAAAGAAACCAAACGAAACGCTGACCACCCCGGATGCGACGCTAAAAAACCGGCTCATTCCTGCAAAGCGATTCCCTGCATACGCCAGGGGAACCGCCATGGCCGCGGTCATGAACATCATGCCAACCATCGTGCCGGCTCCAAAGATCAACAAATACACCGTAGCCCACATCGGACTATGAATGGTGGACAGCACCAGCAGCGCAACCGCCGCCGAGCCCGCCAGGCCATGAACAATCCCGATCACCAGCGGACGCACACATTGATAAACCCCGAACCGCCCGATGGACCTGTCAAGCAGCGTCTCCGCCCGATTCATGGCAGGCTCCTGCTTACGCTTCCCGCTGAAATACGAAGTGATTCGCTGCATAACCCCCGTCAGGTTCAAAACGCCCAACAGAATCAGCATCAACCCAACACTGAACTCCATGGAGAGACCAAGGCGTGGAGGAATGACCACGCCAAAAAGAATGATCAGGCTACCCACCGCGAAGATCGTAAGGGTATGCCCCAGTCCCCAAATCGTTCCGATCAAGCCCGCCTGGCGTATGCTGCGCTGCTTGCTGACGATGGTAGAAACCGCGACCACATGATCCGCATCGGTGGAGTGGCGCATACCCAACAGCAACCCCAGTCCGCCAATAAATAAAACCGGCCCAAGCTTTTCCTTGCCTAGGTTATGCAAGTCGATCCCAGTGGTCAGGAAAGCGCGTATCGCAATACCGGCGCCAAGCAGCGTCATCACCCCAGCAGAAGCGACCGGCAGCCAACGCGTGGTGAGCGGCCCATCCACCTGCATTCGAGTCATAAAGCGTCGGCCATACACCATGAGCATGCCGACGCCGATCAGCACGGCGGCCAGCCCGACGCTAAACGCAGTAATGAGAAAAAAACCCACCCCGATGCGATGCAAAGCAAAGGCGCTCAGCAACACCACAAGCGCGGCGGGGCATGGAATGATGCCGCCGGTAATACCCAAAGCGAACAACTGGTAGAGCGAGACCGGCTTTCCCGCTGTCGCGGGCTGCGGCGCCGCATCTGTCCGCTTGCTCGACTGAAACCAATGGCCATGCACCTGCCCCGGAGTATGCGAGTGATCGACATCAAGCCCGCTCCAGCGGCGCAGGAACATGTATCCGCCGAGCCCGGCAATCGTTAATCCGGAAAATACGCCCAGCCATGGATACAGTTGTTCTGGCACGATGTAGCGGGATGCATAGAGCGTGATGGCGCCCAGCGCGAATACACCCGCGGTGTGCGCGGCAGTTACAATCAGCCCCAGCAGCAATGCGTGCCGCGCCGTGCCGCGCGAGCCAACCAGGTAGGCCGCCACGATTGTCTTGCCATGACCCGGTTCAATCGCGTGCAGCGCGCCCAACCCCATGGCAATGAACGCGGCACTCAAAAGGAACCAGAAACTCAACCTTGGGGCGTTGATGAGCTGGGTGAACGCGCTGCGCGGGGTCGACTGCTGGTTGGCCTGTAAATGCAACGGCTGGGAGACTTCGGGCCGTAACGGCTGAGGCGCGAGCACTGGCCGCGCAGCAACCGGAGCCACCATGCGAGCCGATTGCCGCGAGGGGCGCGGCGTTACGGCAGCCGCAGGGACAACAACGTGGGCCGGCAGAGCAGCTACGTTTGCTGCGAGCGTGGGTGCCGGATAGTGAAACTGCGCCGTAGCCGTCAAATCTTGAGGCGGACTGCTGAGCATATCCGTCGGGTAGTTGCTCAGCATAGCGCTACGGTCGGTCTGCGAGACCGAGCTGCCGATCAATTTCACGCCGGGCTCCACGCCGGGGTCCACGCCGGGGCCCACATCGGTGCGCGCCGCAGGAGCGTTGACCACGATCTCTTTCCATCCTGCATGGCCCGGGTAGTTGTCGTCTTCATACTGCAGGCCACCTGCGGATCGGTCCGCAGCAGCCGGATAACCCGCCTGGTAAACAAAGCCCATCTTCATGGTCGGTAATCCGCCCGCCCCGGGAGGAAAAATAACCGTAGTGGAAAGCAGCCGCAGGGGCACGCGCTTGCCGGCGATCGTCAAGCTCAAGCCGCGTCTGAATGCTTCGCCGCGCGTGGCCACAAAGCGAGTCACCGCCGCATCTGCAACGTTGGCAGTAATATTTCCCTGCTGCAGTTCCTGATACGCCGGGATCTCCGCCAGGTCGATGATGTACGTAATCCGGATGCCATCGTTTTCGAGAGAAATCTTTGAGTAGTGGTTCACACTGAAGTTGCCCATGGGGTGCGCAAACGTCTTCCGCGTCGCCAACAACATGCCAATGGCAATCAGGAGAACACTAACGACACGGTTACGGAACATGGGTTATCCCCTCGCTTGCGGTAAACGCGGCCGGCGCCCGCAGCGCCTTCAATTGCTCGTTGGCCACTGCGGCATAGATCACGTGAAACTTCGGATTGATGTTAAGCGCCTGTTGCAGTCTTCCTCGCGCCAGCGTCGTTTGCCCCAATTTGCCGGCGATCATGCCCGCATGAAAGAAGAGGAGAGCATCCTGAACGCCGGGCCGCAACGCATTCTCCATAGCATCGCTTGCCTCCTGGTACTTGCCATTCTTATAGAGGGCCCACGCCAGGGCATCCCAGGTGTAGATGTCATGGCGCACTTCAAACTCCTTATGCGCCAAGGCGAGTGCCTCATCCAGCTTGATGTCGTGGTCAGCGTAAAACAGCGCCAGGTCGCGGTTGTGCAGCACCTGGTTGATATTGCCCAGCAGCCCGATATATTGAACCAACTGGTACTGTTTGGTGGCTTCCGCCGCGTTGCCCGACTGCATATACAAGTCTCCCAACTCGGCAACGTACATCGGCATGGGGACCACAGCAACCGCGCTCTGGTACAGCCTGATGGCTTCCGCATAACGGCCCTGATTGCCCCGCAACTTGCCCAGCGCGGCCAGCGCTCGATAATCGCCTGGGTGAATCGTCAGCGCGGTCAGGTAAGCCGTGTTGGCGGCGGCTATATTGCCGGCCTGCATCTCGTATTCGCCCAATTCAAAATAAAGCCATGCCAGGTTCTCCGCCGGTAGCCGCGCTTCCGTTCCAGCCGCCACCGCGCTCTGCATGAGGGTAATGGCCCCCACCGTGTCGCCGCCCACGAACCTGAGATACGAAGTGCGGCTATCGCGCACATAGACGGTATGTGGATCAGCTCTGGAATCGCCTGCGACATCGAGCCGCGAATAGGCCACCGCTGCTCGTGCATATTCGCCCATGTCAGCGTTGGCGTCGCCCACAATGGCGAACGAAGAAACATCACCGGAACCCAAGGCAAGTGCCTTCTGCGCATAGGTGATGGCATCGCTGAAGCGGTGCTCGCCCATGCACACTTCCGCCATCGAGGAATACGCTGCGTCTGCTGAGAAAGCCGCACTCTCAAGGTCAAGCGATCGGTTCAGCGCCTGCTCCGCAAGTTGGAAGTCTTCCACGTCGCCCGTCTCCCTTGCTTTCTGGAAGAAAGCAGCGCCGAGTGCGGAATAGGCCGACGGATCTTTAGGATTTCGCTCCACCCGGGCCTGCATATTTGTGATGATTCGTTGCGTCCCTGTCGCTCGAGGTATCATCAGCAGCGCCGGCACCGGCGAGAACGCAGCAACCGGCGTATAGGTCGGCTTTTCCAGGCTTCCCTGCCCCATTGTTTTCGCGACCGCCGCGGCAGGCTGCATTGCAGCAGTTGTGGTTGCAGCATGTGCGCCCGGATGGACCCGCGCTCGATTCCCGGCCGTGTCAGGATAGCCAGGGAACACTTCCTCGGCCCGCTGCAGCATTTGCGCGGCATCTTCCATTTTTCCCGTTTCGATCTCGATCGCTGCAATGCGATTGGCGATCAATGCCAGCTCGCCGGTCTCATCGGGTGAAGTCTCACCGTAAGCGCGCCGCAGAAAGTCCAGCGCGCCTTCTGCGTCACCGTAATGGTTGCGAATATCGGCGGCAATCAACAGGCCCGGAACATTGAACGGCTGCAAGTTGAGCATCCATTGCGTGGGCGCTTCAGCATCCTCATACTTTCCCAGGCCGATATCGGCTTGCGCCATGTATCCGCGAACCGTTGCGTCATCCGGATTATGAAGATTCAGATCGCTGGCTTCCTCGAGGGCTTGGGTAAACTCTCGCTGGTCGAGCAGTAGCGCGACGTGCGTCCTGCGCAATGGAAAATCCTGCGGAGCTATCGCGAAGCCGGCGGCGATCGCGTCGGCTGCCTGGCGATCATATTCGGGCAAACCCGTCTCACGCGACCGCGCCAGCAACGCGAGCGCGAGGTTGTTGTACGGTTCTGCCTGCTTCGGCTGCGCGGTGATCTGTCGCCGAGCGGCTTGACAGGCTGCGGAAAAACGCGCCGAAGCAACGAGCGAGGCGCTAGATAGTGTATCCCTGCCTAGACAAGTGGCTACGCCTGGTAGGCTTGTCGAGCCGCTGCGTTGTTTTTCCGCAGCCTGTTGAACGCGTTGCTGTGCGGGCGTGGTTTGCTCCGCTCGAGCATTCCCAAGCGCAGCAAAGCCGCACATCATCAGTAACCAGCAACCAGAGAAACGGGAAGAGTTAGGCATCACAAAGCCTTTACGAGCATTTCCGTTGAACAGCCGCCGGCACGACCGGTAAGGTCGTGCCGGCAATCCGCGTTATGTAGACTCGTGTTACTCAACAGGACAGGGGGTGCTGCCGCCCTGGTTGGCCGGTGGAGCATCCGCCTGATTGCTGCTGCTGAGCGTTGGTTGATCACCGCAACCCGTCTCGCTGGGGTCGATGTGACGACTATCGCGGCCGCTGTATGCGTAGTGCACATACGGGAATGTTTCCTGTGTGGGCACATCGGCTGCAGCGACACCATCGCCGATCAGGTTGTTGGGGGCGACGTTGTACTTGGGATTGAGTATGCCGCCCGCAACCACGCGCGCAGCAATGTCAACCACATCGTCGGTCAGGCGCCGTCCGTTGGGGAAGCCGGCGCCGTCACCGGCGATCAGGCCCAAACGCTTGCGATTGGCCTCGGGCGTCGGCGGAACACCCGTGTTGAGTCGCAGCAAGTCGGCAATCGGCCCAGCCGGTGTGCCGGGAGCGGCAATCGGCGGAGCGTAAGTGACCAGCGGCAACAAGTCGGTCCGGGGCGGAGGCGGAATATTGATCCCGTAAACCGCATTGAAGATGCGCGCAAGCGTCGGATCCAGATCGAAGCTGGCGAACTGTGCGTCCTTGCTCGGTTGTGACATGCTCCAGGTATCTTTGTAGCCCGTACCGATGATCAGTTCGTTGATCAGCGGGTTGGCTAGTCGTTGCACCTGGTAGTAGTACCCGGAGTTTTGGTCAGGTAGCGGCGAGCGGCGAACCGTCGTCTGGGGGCGAGAGGTTGTCGCCCAGGTGCCGATCGTCGCCTTTGGGTCGTTGGCCTTGTGTTGGTTTCCATCAGAGGTCAGATACGCGATAGGCACCTCGATGGCAATGGTGTTTACGTTGAAGCCGGAAACAGCGTTCGGTGCAAGATTCAGATGGTCGTCCTTATCCTGCGCTGCGGTCAACACACCGCCGCCGGCCCCCATGCGGAAGTTAAAGCTGTCAAAGGCCGCACCCAGATCGATGAAGAAAGGATCAGCCACCGTCCCGGCGAAAATGCGGATATCTCCGCAATCTCCCTGGATGGTGTTGATGCCCTGCTGAGCGAGTGCTTCGTAGTTAGGCATGGTACGTGGACCCACGTTCGTGGGCACCGCAATCAACGGTGAACCGTTGACGGCGGTCAGAGGAATTTTTTTGCCTCCGCGATACATCCAC
>JBARKD010000243.1:0-23651 GCA_049800615.1 Acidobacteriaceae bacterium
GGATGGGGCACCCGATCCTTGGTCGCTGGGCAAGAAATACAGTTATCTACAACGCCACCCCGGTCTAAATGACCCGGAGGGCTTTTAAAGCCCCGCCCCTTCACGCCAAAAAGTCACAGGCTCTCGGGATGACAATTCAGTCTGGCTAGTCGCCATTCCCATCAGCCCGGTTTACAATCGACAGGTTTGCGGATGCCGGTTCATGTTCAATCTTGAGACCCTGGTGGATGTTGTCGGGCTGGTAGCGGCCAGTAAGCGGGAACGCGCGGTGCTTTGGCAGGATGACGCGAGCCAGTGGCAGCCCATGTCCAGCGATCAGCTTCTGGCACGCGTCTACGCCCTGGCTAATGTATTTCTCTCCTGGGGAATCGGCAAGGGCGACCGCATTGCTTTGCTGGCGGAAAACCGGTGGGAATGGCCAGTCGTGGATTTCGCGACCCTGGTGCTGGGCGCCGCGGATGTTCCCATCTATCCCACGCTGACCGCGGATCAGATTGCCGGCCTGCTGATCGACTCAGGCGCGCGCATCGCAGTGGTATCGACCGAGGCGCAATACCGCAAGCTGGCTTCGATCGCCGGCCGAACTCCGCTGGAACACATCGTGGTCATGGATCTGGTCATGGATCCGGTCATGGATCCGGTCGGGGGGCTGGAAGGAAAGGCTGTCACGCTTTCATCTTTGTTGGGGAACGTCAGCGCCCCCATGGTCGATATGCAACAGTGGCTGCGCAGTTTCGGGGTTAAGGCCGAGGACCTGGCGACCCTGATCTACACCTCCGGCACGACGGGGGAGCCGAAGGGCGTCATGCTTACCCACGGCAATATCGCTTCCAACCTGAATCAGTCCACACGTGGATTCAGCTGGGACCCGAAGTCATCCTGCATCTCGTTCTTGCCCCTTTCCCACATCACGGCCCGCCATCTGGACTATGCGCTGTTTTGCTATGGCTCGACGTTGGCGTATTGCACAAACTTCGACCGCCTGCCGGCTGCGCTGGCAGCAGTCCGGCCGACGGTATTTGTCGCCGTGCCGCGCGTCTACGAGAAGATCCGTGAGGTGGTGGAGCGGCGTTCGGCCGCCAAGCCGGCGGTCAAGAAACTGTTTGCCTGGGCCCTGGCTACGGGACACAACCACCGGGAGGAGATTTTGCGCGGGAAGAGGCCGTCCTCTCTGCGCTGGCGGCTGGCAGATGCCCTGGTTCTCAAAAAGGTGAAACAGGCTTTTGGGGGGAACGTGCAGGATTTTATCGCCGGAGGTGCGCCGCTGGGGATTGAGACTGCCGGCTGGTTTGCCGATGTGGGCATCCGCATTTTTGAGGGTTATGGCCTTACCGAAACCTCGCCCGTGATCGCCCTGAACAATTCCGGGGATCACCGCATCGGCTCTGTGGGCAAGGCCATCGGATCCGTCGAGTACCGCTTTGCGGCGGATGGGGAGTTGTTGGTGCGCGGACCGTTTGTCTTTGCGGGATATTGGCACAAGCCGGAGGCCACCCGGGAAGCGATCGAGCCAGAAGGCTGGTTTCATACCGGCGATATCGGGCGCGCAGATGAGGATGGATTTCTCTACATCACGGATCGCAAGAAGGAACTGCTCAAGACCTCGGGCGGCAAGATGATCGCGCCGGCGCCGATCGAAGCCAAGCTGACCCAAAGCCCGTTGGTCGCCAACGCGGTCGTGGTGGGCGACCGGCAAAAATTTATTAGCGTGCTGATTGCACCCGATTTCACAGCGCTCGAGAATCTGGCGAAAGAGAAGGGAATCGTCTTCTCTTCGCGCGGCGAATTGCTGACTCACCCGGAGGCGAGGGCGGAATACCAGGCACTCCTGCGGAGGGTAAACGAGAACCTGGCGAATTTCGAGACACTCAAACGTTTTCACCTGGTACCCGACGAGTGGTCGATCGCTACGGGCGAGATGACGCCGACGATGAAGCTGAAGCGGCGTGTGGTGGTGGAGCGCTATGCGGCGGAGATTGCGGCGCTCTACAATGACGAACCGGTGGCTCATCGCTAGAGTATGTAGGTAGGGTTGCTGTACTTCAGGAGAGATAAACGAGATGCGAGTTGGGATGCTGACCGGCGGCGGCGATTGCCCCGGGTTGAATGCGGTGATTCGCGCCGCGGTGCGCAAGGGGATTTTCCACCACAAAGATGAGTTTGTCGGTTTCATCGAAGGCTGGCGGGGCGTAGTCGAGAACAAGACCATGCCTTTGACCATCGAGACGGTGTCGGGGATTCTGCAACTCGGCGGCACCATTCTTCGTACGTCGCGCACCAATCCCCGCAAAATGGACAACGGTATCGACAAGTGCCTGGCGACCATCAAAGCAAATCAACTCGATGCGCTGATCACCATTGGAGGGGATGACACACAAGGGGTGGCGAACGCGCTGGTGCCTAAGGGCGTCAAGGTGGTGGGCGTACCCAAGACCATCGACAACGATCTCAGCGGAACCGACGCCTGCTTCGGATTTGACACAGCGGTTTCCATTGCCACGGAAGCCATCGACCGGCTGCACTCAACAGCCGAAGCGCACAACCGGGTGATTGTTTGCGAGGTGATGGGGAGGGATGCGGGTTGGATTGCCATCACATCGGGAATCGCCGGAGGGGCCGATGCTATTTTTGTTCCGGAAAAGCCAATCGATCTCGATCAAGCGGTGAAGATCCTCAAAAATCGGCACGAACGGGGCAAATTGTTCTCGATCGTGGTCGTGGCCGAAGGCGCCAAGCTGCCGGGCACGGACAAACAGGCCACGCAAGGAGCGAAGGTGGATGCCTTTGGCCACGCGCGGCTTAGCGGCATCGGTCAAACGATTGCAGAGCTGATTGAGGAAAAGACCGGCTATGAAACGCGATCGGTGAGTCTGGGGCACACGCAGCGTGGAGGCACGCCGACCGCCTACGATCGGATGCTGGCCACGCGTTATGGGTCAGCCGCCATCGACCTGGTACATGAAGGAAACTTTGGACGCCTAGTGGTGCTGCGGGGAACCGAGATCACCAACATCCCGCTGGCGGATGCAGTGGCAAAAACACGGACCATAGGTGACGACTTGATTTCTCTCGCGGCCGGGCTGCAACCGGAAGTGTAAAACCGGGTGGGTCATGCCCTTCTTAGTTAAGGTTGAAGAATGAGGGAGATAATCGCGATATAGAAACTACAGGATGAGCCATCCCACATTAAGGCATCAGGGCCGATACGATGTCCTTGGTAACCGCGCGAGTTCCGCAGGTAACGCTTCACAAGCGTTGAATTTCTGCTACGCTCCTGACGGAACTCAATAAAACCGCAAAAGCCCAAGAGACCGCAGGAAGCCACGATAAATTCTTGTGTTACGGGGTAAAAACGCGGTATAAAGCACAGCGGCGGGTTTGTACTCTCGCCCGGTTTCGTAGTTCCCAGAGGAGAGCGCTTCGATGAGAACCCCACCGGCGAGGGAAGAGGCTCGAGAGGTCATGGACATCCGCATGGCTTCCGACTATCTCGGTATCAGTCCCGACACTTTATACAAGTACGCATCGGAAGGCTTTGTGCCGGCCTTCAAACTGGGAAACCGGTGGCGCTTCAAGCGCTCGCGCCTGGATGAATGGATGGACCTGCAGTCATCTCAGGGGGCGCCACGCAAGGTGGTGGCGCGCGCAGAAGTGCCGCCTGCAAGAAAACCGCAAACGGTTGCGGGACGACAGAAAAGGGCGGTCGGCGCGACCCGGTAGTCCTATTTCAGGTGGCTCCTGAGGATGACCAGCAGGACGCCGGCAGCGATGAAAAGCAGAAGCGTTAAGGTCGAGTAAACGACCCTGAGGCGCATGCGTTCCTTTCCGGTGGGGCGGCCAAAGGCCAGGCGGGTTTTTTCCTTGCGAAAAGACATCGCGGTTTGCTGGACACCCAAAACCAGCATGACGAGCGCAGCCAGAAAACTCACGGGCAGATGCTCATGGCTCGAGTTGTTGTATGCGCGATAAAAGAACTGCCCCATCAGGACCGAGAGGACGATCACGGTGGACAGTTCAAAAATGAGAGCGAGCTTTAAAAAGCGCAGCAACAGACCCCTCCGGCCCGTGAATCCAAGCTAAGTTTAGTGATTATTATCGGGGCGGAGCAAGGCGCATTCCAAAAAAAGAAAACGCAGGAACATTACCCGCACGGGCCCGGTTTCGACTTGGTAAGAGACAATGCAGGCATGAAGGCTAGTCTGACACCCGAGCAGATGGTAGAGGGTGGACTGCGCTCGTCGCTGCTGGGGATCGTCATCAACCTTGGTCTTGCGCTGGTGAAGTGCCTGGCCGGCCTTATTGGCCATTCCTTTGCCTTGTTGGCTGACGGTATCGAATCGTTTCTGGATGTAATCAGTTCTACGGTTGTGTACCTGGGGCTGCGGCTGGCCATCAAGCCCCCGGACAAAGATCATCCCTACGGGCACGGCAAGGCGGATCCGATCGCGGCGGTGGTGGTGGGGCTGGCCATGATTGGCGCAGCCCTGGGTATCGCCGTGGAAAGCGTCAACCTGATTCGCACCCCGCACAAATTGCCCCAGGCCTACACGCTGTTGGTCCTGATATGCGTGGTCCCGGTCAAGGCGGTGCTGTCCAGGTATGTTTCCGGCGTCAGCCAGCGGATTGAAAGCACGGCCCTGCGGGGGGATGCCTGGCATCACCTTTCCGACGCGCTCATCTCGGCATTTGCCTTTGTAGGCATCGCAGTGGCGCTTTGGACCGGCAACCCTACCGCGGACGACTGGGCTGCCCTGTGCGCGGCTCCGATCATTTTGTTTGCGGGTTGGAAGCAGTTACGGAGGCCCGTAGCCGAGCTGCTGGACACAGCGCCCGAGCCGGAGATCGAACAGCATATACGCCGTGTGGCGGCATCCGTGCCGAACGTGTTTGGGGTGGAGAAATGCTTCGTGAGGAAAGTGGGGTTTCGCTATTACGTGGATCTGCATGTGGTCGTGCGAGGCGACCTTACGGTGCGCCAGGGCCATCGGATTGCCCATGCGGTAGCCGACCAGGTACGGGCCAAGGTGGAGAAAATCGCCGAGGTGCTGGTGCACATCGAGCCCGAAGAGGAGCTACTGGGAGGAACGCACGCAGGCGAGCTGATGCATGAAACAGTGAGAGAGACGCCGCGGACTACTTCATGATGGAAGGATAAGGGGGGAATTCCCGTTCCAGCTTGCGCACTTGCCGGTCTTTCAAGGCGATCCAACCGGCATAGGCAAGCTGGCCCAGGATGGTGAGGGTGTAGGCGAGAATCAAATGTCTATGGGCCATGTTGCTGTCTTCTCCAGGCTTGGGCTTTAGAAGTTCCGCACGCTTAAGCCAAACCTTAAAGCGTCACTTCAAGACTGGCTTCCAGGGCATGCAGAGCCGCGTGCTGTTCTGCGATCTGACGGCGACGCTCAACATTGTAGCGCCAAGCGGCCAGCAGCAGGCCCCAGGCCAGCCAGGCGGCAAGATTCCACAGCACCGCAGTCCACATGGCCGGATCCAGCCCGGAGTCGGCGCCGCCTCCGATCACGGGGGAGGGATGCTGCGTCCGCCACCAGGTAGTCGAGTAGTAGACGATGGGGACATCGAGGTAGCCGAAGATCGCTACCACGGCAGCCATGGTCTGCATCTGAGGACCGTCAGCGAACTTACGCAGGAGCAGGTAGCTGGCATAGATCAGCCAGAGGACCAGGGTCGAGGTCAGGCGGGCATCCCAGGTCCACCAGATTCCCCATACGGGACGAGCCCATAGTGGCCCCTGAATCAGGACGAGCGTACAAAAGACCATCCCCATTTCCGATGAGGCGAGAGCGATCGCGTCGGCATTGAGAGCCCGTGTGGGATGATTGCGGCGGGACGCCAGATACACGATGGAGGCGACGAAGCTGATGAAGAAGAAAAGGAAGGTCATCATCGCCGAGGCAAAGTGGTAGTAGAAGATGCGCTGGATGTTGCCCATCGTGGCTTCGGTTGGCGCGACATACATCGCCTGATAAAAACCGTAACCCAGCAGGGCAAGGGTAATTGCGAGCCAGACCCAGCGAGAAATCTTCATCACATGACTCCCTGACGCGAAACAACATACAGTTTAGATCATTTTGCATGGGGTAGCGCAGCGAGGAAAAACGAAGCTTCGGTGACGGAGGAACAGGAATGAGCTGGTTGATGCTTGGAGTGGGATTCTTCCTACTTATGGGGGGGGTACTTTCGCAGGCGTACAGTCTGAAGACCAAGCGGGGGGTCTTGCCGCCGAACTCCCGAATCTGGCGGGTGCTGACCCGCCTGCTGGTGTTTCTCGCCGGCTTGTTGCTGATGGCGATGGCGGTGGGCCGGGTTGTCTTGCAGCACAGGTAGGTTTTGCGGTTGGCTCCCGGCCCCGCGGGCCTCAATATTTACTCGTTTCGCAGGGCTTGCATCGGGTCGGTAGAAGCGGCGCGAAGGGCGGGTAAGGCCGAGGCAGCCATAGCGAGGAGCAGAACGGCGAAGGCAGCCACGACCAGCACCAGAGGATCGAAGGGACTGACTTCGAAGAGCAGAGAACTCAGCAGGGTGGAAGCAGCGGCGGCAAAGGCTAGTCCCAGGACGCAGCCTATACCGGCGAGGATGGCTCCGGATTGCAAAACCAGGCGGATGATGTGATCGCGAGGCGATCCAAGGGCGAGACGGATGGCCATCTCCTGAACGCGCGAGGCGACGGAAAAAGCGATCACGCTGTAGATGCCAAGCACGGCCAGGAGCACGGCGGCGAAGGCAAAGCTGCCAATCACGATGGTGTTAAACCGGCGAGGCGCTTCGCTTTCGGAAACGGCTTCTTCCATCGTCTGTACTCGGGTTAACGCAAGCTGTGGATCAATCGAGCGCACCGCGGCGCGGAGAGGATTTTCAATCTGCTCGGCCGGTAAAGCAGAGCGCACCACGATATTTCCCGAATCGAGATTCAAATCGTCAGGTGCAGCTAACGAGCCAAGTACCTTTTCCATCTGATCGACAGGAAGGAAATATTGCTGCTTACTGGGCTCGTCGGGCGAGTTCAGCTTCACGTCGGCAACTTCGCCCACGACCGTGAGCCAGGGTGTGTCCATCTCCTGGGTTCCGATCCTCATCCGCTTACCGATGGGATTCTGACCCGGCCAGTAATGGTCGGCGAGCTTGTGATTGACGATGACAACGAGCTGAGTTTCAGCCGTGTCCGCATCGCTAAAAAATCGTCCGCGCACCAGGGGAATGCCAAGAGCGCGGAAAGAATCGCCCATGACCGTCCAGATGGTCGCCAGATTCATATCCGCTCCCTTTGGCGGGACGTATCCATCCACCACGAAGACCTGGTTGTTGTTGTTGCCGGAGGCGGGCAGGTAGCTGGAGAACCCGGCGCTTTCCACGCCGGGCAGCTGCCTTAAGCGGAGCAGCAATTCTTTGGTGAAGCTGGTTACGGCAGTTTGGGTAGCATATTGCTTCCCGGGCAGAGCATAGCCGGCAGTCGTCAGGTGCTCGGGACGATAGCCGATGTCCACCATGCGCATTTTGTCGAAGCTACGGAGGAGGAGGCCAGAGGCGGTAAGCAGGACGAGAGCCACGGCGATTTCCGCTACGACCAGGCCGGAGCGCAGCCGGGCGTGACTTCCCCCGGTGGTTCCACTGCGGCCACCTTCTTTCAAAGCGCTATTCACATTGGTGCGCAGGGCGGCAAAGGCGGGCGCGAGGCTACACAGCAGCCCGGTAAAGACAGCAAGAAGCAAAGCAAAAGCCACGACCTTCCAGTTCAGGCTGATCTCCGCGATGCGGGGGAGGCTTTCAGGCAGCAGGCTTCTGCCTAAACGGAGCACTGCCGCGGCCAGTGCCAGCCCGAACAGGCCAGCGGCTACGCTGACAACCAGGCTCTCGAGAATTGTCTGACGCAGAAGCGTTGAAGCGGTTGCGCCGAGGGCGAGGCGAACGGCCATTTCTCTCTGCCGGCGAATGGCGCGGACAAGCATGAGGCCGGCCAGGTTTGCGCAGGCAATCAGCAGGACCACGGCCACAGCCAGGAAAAGAGTACGCAACAGAGGGCGCGACGCCTCGACGGTTTCTTCCTGCAAAGGGCGTACTACCGGGTCGATACGCAGGCTGGCCAGATTGGGCGGGAAGTTGCGCATGATATCTTGCGCCACTCGCGCCGCGTCCTGTTGGGCCTGGGCAGGTGAAACGCCGGGCTTCAAACGGCCCTCCATCTGGTAGCTCCAATTTCCTGCGCGGTTGCTGGCAAGCTCAGTCGCGCTGAAGCTCAAGGGAACCCAGAGCTCGGTGCGATTGAGCTGTCCCGGGTTCAGTGGGTACTCGAAATTCCGGGGCATCACGCCGATAACAACGAAGGGTTTGCGATCAAGCAGAATCTTTTTGCCCAGGATTTGCGGGTCGCCATGAAAGCGGCTCCGCCATGTGGCGTAGCTCAATACGGCGACTTGCTGGCTATGTTCGACTTCTTCGGCAGTGAACACACGGCCCAGCTCGGGCACGATGCCGAGAGCGGCGAAGAGACCGGCGGTCATGCGCTCAGCGCTGATCCGAGCCGGCTCCGTGTTTCCGGAGAGCTCAAAGCCGGCGCCCTGGTGGGCTCCGAGAGCGGCGAAGGATTTCGTGTCACGGCTGTAGTGAAGGATGTCCTGCACGCTCACGCCGGCCTCTCCGTTGCCGCCTACATTGACTCCTTCAATGCGATCAGCGAGGACCATCAGGCGCGCGGAATCGGGAAAGGGCAACGGCCGGAGCAGGACGCTTTCCACGATCGAGAAAATGGCGGTCGTGGCGCCGATGGCAAAGGCCAGCATGAGAATGGCGACGGTGGTGAATCCCGCGGACTTGCGTAGCTGGCGGAGCGCGAACCGGAGGTCGAAGAATATCGTCTGCATGATCCTGGTCCCTCTTATGCCTTGGTACGCGAAAGGAGCACTTTGCGTTCCAAACGTTCCCCAAACTTTCCCCAAATTTTCCCAAACTTTTCTTGGAGACGAGGCCCTTTTTGGGTGGTTGCGACGATGTGGGCGGACGGTTTCCGCAGGAAGTGTCCGCGTCCGCCGGGTGGGTGTCCGTATTCGGACACGATCAGTCAGCGTTCAAAATCGTGGAAAAGAGAAGCAGGCTGATGGTGGTGAAGATCACGTCGTAGCCGGCGAGCAGCTTGATCCACAGGTCGGGTTCAGAGTCACCCAGCAAAATAGAGGTCGTCGCCTCAACCATGCCCAGCAGCGCGGGAATGAAAATGGGGAACAGCAACAGGGGCAGTAACAGCTCGCGATTCCTGGTGCGAATCGAGAGCGCAGCGAAAAACGTTCCGTTGACCACCAGGGCCCAGGTGCCCAGGGGCAAGACCAGCAGGAGAAGCCATTTCTGTCCCAGAGGATGAAGGTTGTAGAAGATGGCGAAGAGGGGGGCAAGCACGATCTGCACCACGGTGACGAAGAGGAAGTTGGCAATTGCCTTGGACAGGAAGAGAGCGGATGGTGGGGCAGGGCTCATGCGTTGCGCGTCCAGCACCTGGTGGCGCAATTCGCGGGCCCAGGCTTGATTGAGCGCAGTTACCGATGCGAATAAGGTGGCGACGCACAGGATGCCGCCGGCAATCTGCCGGGATACGACTGTGGTCGGGTCAAAGGCAAGACTGAACACGACCACAACCAGCAAGGCAAAAAAGAGCATGCTGTTGATGGCGTCTTTGGAGCGCCACTCCAGGCGCAGGTCTTTGGCCAGGTGGATCCAGAGATAGCTCATGCGTGCGCCCGATCTTCCAACTGCGCCTTGGTGAGGCCGGCGACCGTAGCCTTGGCAGCGCGCAGGTAATCCTGCGGCGCGAGCAGGACCTGGACTCCGCGCTGGCCGGCAGAGACGGAAATGAAGTCGAAGAGCTCGATGGTTTCGTCGGCAAATACAGGGAAGTCTTTTTTTGCGCCGAAGACGGTGACGCCACCGCGGACGTAGCCGGTGAGCGGCTGCACATCTTTGAGCGAGACCATTTCGGTCTTGCGGACCCCAGCCGCGCGCGCGAGCTTTTTGAAATCGAGCTCCGCCTGTCCGGGAATCACGGCGAAGGCGTGTTGGCCGGGACCGGTCACGGTAAGCAGAGTCTTGAAGACCTGTTCGACGGGCAGGCCGATTTTGCGGGCTACGCCGATGGCGGAGAAATCCTCGGGATCCACTTCGTATTCCTGCAGAGTGTATGGGATGGCCAATCCCTCGAGGATGCGGGCGGCGTTGGTCTTCATTGCGCGGGACCGCTGTTGGTGGAAATAAGCCGGCCGGCTTCCATCATAAGAAAGTCGTCGGCCAAAGGCTCGGCGAGCGATCGCTGGTGGGTGGTGAGGACGACGGTGCGTTGGGCGGCTTTCAGTCGACCGAGCAGTGCGACCATCTTCGCTGCGCTGGCCGCGTCCATATTCGAGAATGGCTCGTCGAGCAGCAACAGTTCCGGTTGGGGAAGCAGCACCCGGGCGAGGGAAGTTCGCTGCCGCATGCCTTGGGAAAACTGGCTCACGGGCCGGTCGAGGCCAGGATCGAGGCCAACGGAAATCAGCGCATCCGCCGGGCTAAGGCAGGAGTGGCTGCGATACAAGCCAGCGAAGTAGCGCAGGTTTTCCAAGGCGGTCAGCTCGTCATAGAGCATAGGCGCATGGCTCATGTAGCCGATGCGTGCGCGTTGGGCGGTGATCTTCTCCGCCTGGCCGTTGACGTAGAGGCGTGCGGCGCCGATGGAGGGTTCGAGCAGGCCGGCAAGAATGCGCAGCAGGGTGGATTTGCCGGCGCCATTTTCTCCCAGGAGAATGTAACAGCGGCCGGACGTCAGGTTGAGAGATATTTTGCGCAGGGCGGGGAAGCGGCCAAACAAACGGGATACATTCTCGAGCTCAACGAAAGGCGTGGCCATCCCATTGGAGTATAGAGCGGCGGAGCGATTGCTTTACTTGGGCGCTTGCAGGGAGGCGGTGTTCGGCGCGGGCTTAGCCGCCGCGTATTTGGAGGCGCATTTGGCCTGCAACTCGGTGGCGTGGAAAACGCCGTCACGCCCGTAGGTCCCCATGGCCAGGGCTTGTGAGCCGTCTTTAAAGGTGTCAGGCGGAGGTTCGATACCCTGGTAGCTGACAGGCAAGGTGTGCCCTTGTTCGGTGAGCACGAAACGAGCGTTGGTCCCGCTGCGCTGGATGGAATTGGCCGCCACGTCACCGGCTACGCGCAGGTGACGGGTGTACGCCTTGTTACCCATGGCCTGCAGCTCGCCGATGGTGACGTAGTAGCTCTTGTCCGCCTGCACGCCGGTGAATGCGAGGTAGGCGATGGCGCACAGGATGATGACCGCTGCGGCACCGATGCGAATTGTTTGTGGACGGACGGCCATTTCTGGTTTAGCTGGTCTATCTAGTCTATCTGACTCTAAGGGTAGGAGGGCGGGGCGGTTCCGTCAAGGGCGGCATCTAACCGTATAATTCAACATAATTCGTTGGCGAGGCGACTCAATATGGGCAGCAATGGGAACGGGACGCAGGAGATTCTCCGGCCGCGGGCTGAGTGGATCGTAAAACGGAAGGCCGAAGCGGCGCGGACGGGCGACAACAACATGTCGCAGATGCACTTCGCGCGCCAGGGGAAGGTCACCGAGGAGATGGCTTTCGTCGCGCGACGGGAAAATCTGCCGGTGGAGCTGGTTCGTTCGGAGATTGCTGTTGGCCGCCTGATCATCCCAGCGAATATCCAGCATCCTGAGCTGGAACCGATGGGGATCGGGATTGTCACGAAGTGCAAGATCAACGCCAATATTGGCAATTCCGCGGTGACTTCGAATATCCGCGAAGAGTTGGACAAGCTGCATACCGCCGTCAACTTCGGCGCCGATACGGTGATGGATCTGTCGACCGGGGGCAGCATCCCGGAGATTCGGGACGCCATTCTGCGGCACAGCCCGGTGCCCATAGGCACGGTGCCCATTTACGAAGCACTGAACCGGGTGAAGAAGCTGGAAGATTTGAATATCGATGTCTACCTGGAAGTCATCGAAGAGCAGGCGCAACAGGGTGTGGATTATTTCACCGTGCACGCCGGGGTCTTGATCCAGTATGTGCCCATGGTGTCCAAGCGTATCACCGGCATTGTAAGCCGGGGCGGGGCGATCCTGGCGCAGTGGATGACCCACCATCACCGGCAGAATTTCCTCTACGAACATTTCGATCGCATCGTGAAAGTGATGGCCAAGTACGATGTGAGCTTTTCGCTGGGTGATGGGCTGAGGCCCGGGTGCGTGGCCGACGCCAGCGACGAAGCGCAATTTGCCGAATTGAAGACGCTGGGTGAGTTGACCCGCGAAGCGTGGAAGAGCGATGTGCAGGTGATGATCGAGGGACCGGGGCACGTTCCGCTGGACAAGATCCAGGAACAGGTGGAGAAAGAAGTTGAGCTGTGCGATGGAGCACCGTTTTATACGCTTGGTCCGCTGGTGACGGATATTGCGCCGGGCTACGACCACATCACGAGCGCAATCGGAGCGGCCATGATTGGCTGGCATGGCGCGTCGATGCTTTGCTACGTCACACCGAAAGAGCATCTGGGTTTGCCGAACGAGAAAGACGTGAAGGACGGCATGATTGCCTACCGGATTGCAGCCCATGCGGCAGATGTGGCGCGGGGCAGGCCGGGCGCCCGGGACCGGGATGACGCGATCAGCTATGCCCGGTATACGTTCGACTGGAATAAGCAGTTCGCCCTCTCGCTGGATCCAGAGACGGCGCGCGCAATGCACGATGAGACGCTACCCGATGATTACTACAAGGAAGCGGCTTTCTGCTCGATGTGCGGACCGAAGTTCTGTTCAATGAACTGGTCCAGCAAGGTGGATGCATTCAACAAGGAAGTTCACGGCCTGGAGAAGAAGGATCTTACCGAGCTGGTGACGCTGCAGACCGAAGCGCTCAGCCGTTAGAGAGTCGGGATCGATGTCTCCATGAAAGAGAACAGCAGGTCCCTCCACTTCGCTCCGCTCCGGTCGGGACGACAATTTTGTGGGTAGGCGAAAGCTGTTTCTCCATGAAAGAGAACAGCAGGTCGCTCCACTTCGCTTCGCTCCGGTCTCGGAATGACAAATTTGTCTCGGGGTTGAAAAGGGTCCCTCAGCGACTAAAGTCGGTCCTTTATTCGATTGGACGGCGGGGGTTGAAAGCCCCGCCGCTTCAGGGCGGTCAGGGGATGGCTGAAGGGGGCAAGCTGGAAACCAGCGGCTTGACTGGATCGCCTTCGCTCAGGCTTACGGTTGTTCTTCCATGGTGGCGGTAGCGCGCGTCAACGCGGCCGTCACATTTGCCAGTTGCGCCTTGGCCCGAGGGGCATCGCGGGCGTCTATCGCCTCATTCACTCCCGGTATGACGACGGCGGCATAGCCGGTGTATTCACCGGGGGCAAAGATGGTGTGGCGAAACCAGGGGCGCCCAGGCAGTCCATCCGAGGACAACAGATCTGTTTCCACAGCGCGCAAGGCATCGTTCAGCGCGGTCAAGTTTCCGCTGGCCGTCTGCTGCCTGCCTAAAATCAATCCTGCCTGGAAGGTAAGGCGATTGGCCGCGGCCAGCGCATCGGTGAAGTCCAGATTTACCAGACCCGCGTCCCGGGCGTGCCCCTGCGCGGTGAATAAATAAGCCTGTATCTGCCTGGCGTAGGTGACGTAGTCGTAGGGCAATACATCGGCATCCGCCATGTGCAGAGCTTCAAGGCCGAGAACACGAGCCATCTGCTGCTCGTAAACGAAAGTAGGGTCCGCATTCATGACAAACCAGGAATAATTGTCAAAGGCGGAGTGATAGACACCATAGGGTCCGGTAGAACCGATGTCCGTGGAGGGAACACCAAAGTGCTGGATGAACGGCGTGTAGTCCGAGCCACTCCCCAGATCACCCACGCGTGCCTCGCCGGCGACTAAAGGGATGGCCGGAGCATCGCTGAACTCCTTTCCCGCATGACGCCGTGCTGGAGTCTCAGAGGAGTCCTTCTTCCACTGTTCGTAGAGCGACCCACCCTTGGGACTGGCGACCTCCATGGTGACTTCACGGACGAACTGTTTGAGCGAAGGCACCGCCGACGCTTCGAAGTGGGTTCCGGAGACGCTGGCGTCCGTGTTGATGTAGATGACAGCATGAGCGAGTTGCCGGGCATGATCTTCGGCCCATTCGGTGGAACCGATGAGTCCTTCTTCCTCGGCGTCCCAACTACAGAAAAAAATGGTGCGGCGCGGCTTCCATCCTTGGGCAAGCAGAGCGCCAATTCCATGCACCGCTTCGAGCATGGCGGTGGTTCCGCTTGCGGGATCAACTGCGCCGTACACCCAGGCGTCGCGATGGTTTCCGGCAAGAACCCAATCGTCGGGAAATTGAGCCCCGGGAATCTTGCCGATGACATCCCAGATGGTGCGTTCGGCGTAGTCCATTTTGAGACGCAAATGCAGCTGGATCGAGGTTACGCCACCGATGTGGTAGCTGAAGGGCAGAGCGCCTTGCCATTCTCTGGGGGCAACGGGGCCGCCCAGGTTTTCAAGGATCGGCGCGGCATCATGATAGGAGAGCGGCATCGACGGAATCGTGGGCAGGCTGTCGATCCGGGAAAGGGGCAAGCGCCGGCCCGCGGGCAAGCCCGGGGTCGAAGCCACATCAGGGGTGGTGGCGTCCCCCGGGTATTTGAACATGTACTGCACTGATCCGCGCTGCACGCCGGTATCGGGACGCCATGGACCGTGTGGGTATTTGTCGCCCTGAAAGTAGCCATCATCCGCCGGATCGGAATAGATGATGACTCCGGCTGCTCCCCGCTGTTGTGCCAGGTATACCTTCACGCCGCGGAAGTTCATTCCGTAACGCACCAGGACAATTTTGCCGGTAACGCTGATGTGCATGTCGTCCAGCCGGCGGAAGTCTTCCGGACGGCCGTAGTTGGCATAAACGGCTTCGGTGGTGAGGTCGCACGAGGGAGATCCGCCGTTGAAGGCAGGGAGAATGCGGGGGTCATTCTGAAACGGATCGTTGTCCACGTGCTCGGGCGTCGGACCTGTCATCAGGATCTTCCCGTCGCTGTTGGTAGCCTGCAAAAAGACATCCTGGGGAAGATTGAGCCACGCCTTATAGGGAACGATTTGCGTATCCAGGCCCGCGGCCTTGAACTTGGCTGCTACGTAGAGCGCGGTGTCGTAGTCTTCTTTGCTTCCTGCGACGTGGGGCGCGGCGGTCAGGGTTTTGAGCTCTTCCTGGGCGAGCTTCGCGTCGGGAACGGCCAGAAAATCCTGGTCGAGTTTGGCCTGAGAAGCAAAGCTGCGGAAGCCAAGGGCGTGGTCGGGAAAAGGGGATACCTGAGCGACTACGGAGAAATGGGCGAGTCCCAGGAGAGTGAAGAGGAGCCGTCTTGGCAATGTCCGGGCGATATGGAAAGTCTATAACGGCGGAACCGCGCCCGGTCTGGACACAGTCCCGCAAGGATGGTCTAAGCCACCAACTGAGTGCAGTGGGAGCAGCGCTTGGCGGCGATGGGAATGTCGCTCAGGCATTGCGGGCAAGGCTTGGTGGAGGGCATCTCAACTGGTTTGGGGTGGAACCTGGCCAGCAGTGTATTGACCGGAAGCACGACCAGGAAGTAGATGGTCGCGGCAATGATCAGGAAAGAAATCAAGGCGTTGAAAAAATCGCCGTATTTGATCACACCGCCATGGACGGTCAAGGTGAGAAAGGAGAAGTCGGGCTTTTTGACCACTGCGGCGATCAGAGGGTTGATGAGGTCGGCCACCAAGGCATTCACAATAGCGGTGAAAGCGGCGCCGATCACGACGGCTACGGCAAGATCGACCACGTTGCCGCGCAGGATGAAATCGCGAAATCCCTTAAGCATTGTTTCTCCTGATTGGAGGATGGTGTTTGGCCGGTCTGCGCCCAAATTCTACTGCAGCAGGAGCGGGCGCTCCTACCTCATTGTTGAAAGACGTTTTGGTGGCTACAACAGCCAGCGGCCGTAGGGATACAGAAACAGGAAAAGGATCATGCAAAGGGCCATGATGTCCATGTAAATGAGGACCACGACAGCGCCGTGATAGAAGCTCCAGCGATGGCGCAGGCAGCGAATGGTATCCAAGGTGCCGGCCGCGGCCGCGAGGGTAGGAATGAGCAGCTTGAGCGAGGGCCGGTCATCGGGGAACCCCGCCAGCATGAATGCGAGGAGGAGACTGCCGAGAACCAGCGCGATTCCTCGCGGCAGCGAGCGATTACGCGGGTTCAATACGCTGAGAACCATGTTTTCCCTGACCCGAGCCGGCGGCAGCGCGCGGTCACGCCCCGCCTATGAAGGCACGCTGAACAGCGTCAACCAGCGGCAGCCAGCGTCTCCAACCCCCTTAGCGATTCGGAGTAGGGCGGATGCAAAACGCCACGCTCCGTAATGATGGCGGTGACATACCTGGCCGGGGTTACGTCGAAGGCCGGATTTTCTATGCCGACGCCCGGTGGCGTCATCTGCTTGCCTCCATGGTGAGTGACTTCGATCGCAGCGCGCTGCTCGATGGGGATGTCGTCGCCGCTCGCAGTCGCCAGGTCGATGGTGGACCAGGGGCAGGCGACGTAGAAAGGAATTCCGTGCTCTTTGGCCAGGATCGCAACCGCGTAGGTGCCGATCTTGTTAGCCACATCGCCGTTGGCAGCGACCCGGTCCGAGCCGACGATCACCGCCTGGATCTTTCCCTGACGCATGAGGCTGGCGGCCATGTTGTCGCAGAGGACGGTGGTCGGGATGTCATCGTGCATTAGTTCCCAGGCGGTGAGGCGTGCACCCTGCAGGAAAGGGCGGGTCTCGTCAGCGTATACGTGCAGTTGGCGACCGCGTTCGACCGCGGCGCGAATCACCCCGAGCGCCATGCCGTATCCGCAGGAGGCCAAAGCTCCGGCGTTGCAGTGGGTAAGCACGCCACCGGCCGGCGGCATCAGGTCCGCGCCATTGGCGCCCATGGCTTTGCACGCCGCGATGTCTTCGTCGTACATGGCGCAGGCTTCGCCGATCAGGCCTTCTTTGATTGCGGGAATGGTCATGCCCGGCTGGGCAATGAGGAAGAAGAAGCGGCGCCGCATTCGCTCGATGGCCCAGAAGAGATTGACCGCGGTGGGGCGGGTTGCGGCCAGGGTTTTGGAGATGCTGTCCAGTTCCGTAGTCAATTCGAAAGGGGTTTGTGCCTTGCTGTTCTTGACCCCGAGGGCCAGGCCCATGGCAGCGGCGACGCCGATTGCGGGTGCGCCGCGCACGACCATGGTGGTGATCACGTTTGCCACCTGATCGCTGGTGGTGGCAAGAACGAAGGTTTCTTCAAGCGGCAGACGCGTCTGGTCGAGAAAGCGGACTCCATCCGGGGTCCATTCAAGGGTCGGAATCATGTGACCTTCAGTTTAGAGCACTTTGGCCATCGATGGCTGCGCCCACCGGGTACGGGCCTGGCCGGGGACAGCACGCCCCAGTATGCGCGGGGAAACGATGTATGGTGAATGCATGACCGATCCTCTTTGGATCCGATCAATTCTGGGCGTGCATATTGCCGCCGGAATGACAGCCTTCGTTATGGCTCCTTTCGCGCTGGCCACGGCGAAGGGCGGCAAAGCTCACAGGCGGTGGGGCAAGATCTATTTCTGGTCCATGGCCGTCGTGGGGAGTACGGCTCTTTTCCTCTCTCTCTACCGCCCGCTGCTTTTTCTCGCATTGGTGGCAATCTTTAGCTTCTACGCGGCGTTTTCCGGATATCGGGTCTTGTTTCACAAAAACCTGATTCGCGGGGAAAAGGTCACCTGGCCTGACTGGACGGCCGCCATCCTGACATTTGCTTGTAGTTTCGCCCTGGCCTTGCTCGGCGCGCTGAGGCCGCATTTGGTGCAAAACCTGGGTATTCCCGCGATCCTCTTCGGCGTAATCGGCATGTGGCTGGGGGCAAAGTCTGTCTGGAAGTTCCTACATCCGCCGAAAGAGAAAATGTTCTGGTGGTATGACCACCTGGGTAGCATGCTGGGCAGCTATATCGCGGCATGGACTGCGTTTAGCGTGACCACGATTGGCCGGTTTGTTCATGGAGGATGGGTCCTCTGGGTAGTGCCAGCCCTCATTGGCATTCCTGCGATTGCTCTCACGAACGCCTACTACCGGAAGAAGTTCACGCCCCGCAACAAGATGAGGGCGGCGTGATCTTTTGATGGCAGCGGAGATTCAATTTCGCGCGGCGCGGCCCAGCGACTCGTATGCGCTGTCGGAACTGTCGATCCTCGCCGGCGATGGCATGTATGAATTTCTACTGGGCGAGATGGCCCCCCGGGAGATGCTGGCAGGGTTGATGACGCGCACCATGAAGCAGGAGGCGGGAGGGTTCAGCTGGCGGCACTGTTTCGTTGCCGACGATCAGGGAGTGGTGGGCATGGTGAATGCCTTTCCCGCGGACTGGCTACGGAAGGAAGAGCAAGACGTTCTGCCCCAGGATCGGGTGCAGGTTTTGCAGCCGATCGATCAGGCGCAGGACTGGGAAAGCTTCCTGGTGAACGGGATTGCGGTGCGCAGTTCGCACCAGCGGCAGGGAATTGGAAGGCGCCTCCTGTGCTGGGCGATCGAAGAAGCCAAATCGGCCGGATTTGACCGGCTGACGGCCAATGCGTGGGCCGATAATCCGGCTGCCCGAGGACTGTTCGACAGCCAGCGATTCGCCTTGAAGAGACGTATCGAAGTGGCTGATTATGCTGGACTTAAACACGCCGGCGGGAGCCTGCTTTACGAGCTTACGTTCGGGTGAGTACAACACACCGTTGGGGTATTTGCGGGTTTCCTCGCGAGCAGTAAGCTGAAGCCATGATTCCGCGGCGCCCCTTGACCGCATCTTTTGCCTTGCTGACGCTGGGCTTTTTCGCGTCTGCTGGTTTTTCTTCCCTGGGGGCGCAGGTTTCCAATGTTGGGCCGAATGAGAGCGCAAACGCTTCTTCGCTGCCCAACGGGCTTTTAGCCGTGAGCCAATTGGCCGTGGGTGGAAGCCGGCTTGCCCTGGATAGCAACGGCACACTGTTTCGCTCCGACGATCAGGGAAGGCATTGGCATCCGGTCAAGCAACAGTGGGAAGGAAAAGCGGTCGAGCTTCTGGGGATTCCTGCCCTGACCTCAGCTCCCGGAAGCGGTCAGGCACCGCGAGCGCAGACTGTCCAGGAAACCTATGTTGCGGTTCTGCTGAAGAGCACGGCTGCTTTGCATTGGGTGAGCGTTGATCGGGGAAAGACCTGGACGCCTTCCACGCTCGACGATGTGCGGCGCAATGATGTCCATTGGTCCGGGCAATAAACCTCGCTCGTCGTATTGGCTTCTACCGTGTGTTTTCGTAGGGGCTGATTGAGGATGAGTTCTGCTGCCCGTCAAGCGAACTGCAGGTCTCTCCACTTCGCTACGCTTCGGTCGAGATGACAAATTTGTGGGCAGGGGAAAGCTGTTTTTCCATGAAGCGAACTGCAGGTCTCTCCACTTCGGTCGAGACGACAATTCTGTTGAGGGACCAGGGTTGTCTTCCTGGCAAACGGATGGAGTTGCGAAGTAGAGGAAGCCGCGTCGTTTCTAGCGGGAAACGTAGCCTCGGCCTTGGCGGCCCCGGCGGTCAGCCTGATTTGATCGCACCCTGGCGGACCGCTCCCTGGCGCACCATGCGCGCACGCAGCGGGGTCCAAATCAACTTATAGCGGAAGTCCTTGCGTACGTTGGCGACAACGGAGGGCTGAAAACAGGCGATGGAGGTTCCGCCTTCGCGGCGCACGCTGGGATAGATAATGCCGAGCGAGCCTTGCTCCAATAAATCCGCCGCCAGCCGCTGGGAATACACATACGTGGTCGGGCTCAGCACGTCTTGTACCTCCGGCTGCTCTAAATTGCGCAGGTCGTGGAAAGTGGCCGTGAAGTCAGCCAGGTAGTCGTCATAGCCAATCTCCTCGCGCTCTTTCCAATCGATTTCCGCGAACTCAACGTTCTTATGGAAGATCACCTCGGCCTTGGCGGTGGCCAACTCGAAGGCAGCGTACCAGGCTCCGCGCTCCGGGCTGGAAAAGCGCGCGCCCAGGGGATTGGCATGGGTGAAAGCGGCGTTGATTACGTGAGAATTCGGGAGCACCCGGGAAACAAGCTCACGGGAGGTTATGCCCGGGCTCAGGCCTTGCTCTGCCTGCAGGCGCGCGTTCGTCGCGTTATCCAACTCAAATACATGATCCAGGTCTTCATCATCGGCGATGGCCGTCAGCACCGAATCGTAGTTGGGGGAGTATTTTGCCGGTAAGAGGCGATGAGTGTCGAAACGGCGCAGGTTGGTTAAAGGGATATTCACCGGCCCCCGCGACGAGCATCCAGCAGGCGGCGGACCGTATCCATAGCGGGTATGGCTCCCTGCAATATGTAGGCGAGAGGGGTGCTGCCGTTAAAGATGGGGTTAGTGTTGGGGAGTTGCACCCACTGATCCGCGAGCCGCGGGCTATACAGGATATTCAGCGACTTGAAGATGCCAATCAGGTAAGAGATGCGCGTCAACCTGTCCCGGTCCTGCGTTTTGGCGATGCCAGGGTTGGCCTTGAGCTGATAGTAGGCGCCATTGGAAATGCCGCCGAGCAACTCGCGGGCATCTTCATCCCCCACACTCCAGCGCTCGATGATCCTGAAGAAGGCCTTAAGCCCGGCCGGAGTCAGGCGCCGGCGCTCTCCCTCGCGGCGAAGGTCGGGCATCACCTGCGCGGCGTAATTTGTTTCGGGATAGGACAGAACGGCGGGGCGGGCTTTGGGCACCGGGGCTAGCTCTCCATTTTTGGAGAATTATAACTCCTTAGCCAGCCGGTAAACCAGTCCCGTGATACCGGCAGTGAGAAAGACCCAGGCGAATTGGTACCAGTAAAAGAAAGGAAAGCCGAAGAGCCTGGGGGTTTCGCGGGCGTAAAGGGCGGGAAAAAGCAAGCCAAACGCAGGCAGAAGGAGGAGCCAATTCCAATGCGCGTTGCGCTTTCCATGCCCGGCCGGAGTCATGGCGGAATTATAGACTGGAAGCATGAAGCGCCGAGTCATCGAGCACTACGAGGTCGTACGTAAATTAGGCGCAGGGGGCAGCGGAGTCGTGTACCTGGCCAACGACACGCAGCTGATGCGCCCGGTGGTGCTGAAGATCCTCAAGCGGGGCACGCTGTCGATTGAGCGGATGCGAAGTACCGTGCTGCGGGAGGCGCGGCTGGCATCGGCTATCGAGCACCCGAATGTATGCGCAATCTACGACGTAGGGGACTCCGAAGATGAAGCCTATATCGTGATGCAGTACGTGCCGGGAGAATCGCTGGACAAGATCATCGCCAATGGGCCGGCGAGCGTGCAGCTTGGGCTCTCGGTCGGTATCCAGATCACCGATGGTTTGAGCGCGGCACACCGGCTGGGGATTTTTCACCGCGACCTGAAGCCGGCAAACGTCATGCTGACCGATGGCGGGGTGGTGAAGATTCTGGATTTCGGGCTGGCGCGAAGGATTTCGTCAGCCGAGGCGGAGTTCGATCCGACGAAGCCGCGC
Source organism: Acidobacteriaceae bacterium (assembly GCA_049800615.1). Classification (GTDB taxonomy): domain Bacteria; phylum Acidobacteriota; class Terriglobia; order Terriglobales; family Acidobacteriaceae; genus PALSA-350. The sequence goes on from JBARKD010000243.1 coordinate 21,560, forward strand.
CAGAATGAGTCAAAAAAAGAAGCGCGGCATGAAGTCCGGAGCGAAGTGCGCAACACCTACGCGCCGCGAGGCGGCACCGTCGCGTATATGGCACCGGAACAGTTCGTGACCGGTCAGACCAGCGTGCAAAGCGATATCTTCGCCGTAGGCGTGACGCTCTATGAACTGCTGAGCGGCCGTCATCCGTTCGCCCGCCCGGAGGGAGAGGAGTTTCAAGTTGTGCGGGCGATTCAGTACGCTGAACCGCCACCGCTTGCGGAGTGTTGTCCCCAGATTCCGGCGGAGCTGGCCGGGGTGATCGCCACTTGCCTGCAAAAAACACCCAGCGGGCGTTACTCCTCTGCCGCCGATTTGCGGGAAGCGCTGCGCACCATCATGAAAACCATGCAATTCGAGACCGGGTTTCTACCGGGAGATATTGGCGGAAATGTCCAGGTGCCGGCGGCGGAGCGCACGCAGAGGGCTACCGGCTTTCTTTCCATGCTGGCAGAACGATTTCGCGAGTCGGGCGATGTGCAGCAAAAGCAGAACACGATTTTGGTAGTGCCGTTTCGGAATTTTGGGCAAGTGGAGGAATCCCCGATGTACGGCTATGCGCTGGCGGATGCCGTCGCCGCCCGGTTGGCGCGCGTGTCTTCGCTGGTGGTTCGTCCCACCAGTTCGCTGATGCAGCTGCCGGTTCCCACGCAGCAGATGGATCCGCTTTCTGTGGGCAAGAAGCTGTTGGTGCAATGGGTTCTGGCGGGAAATTTCATGCGCTCGGAGAAAGGTTTCGATCTGAACTGGCAGCTTTTGGAGGTGCTGGGAGAGTGCGTGCGCGCCGGGGGCACCATCAGCGTCTCCTCGTTCGATTTGATCGCCGTGCAGACGGAGATTTGCAACGAGGTGTTCGCTTCTCTGCAAGGTCTGGGTAAGCTGCAGCAGAACGGCGAAGCGCCACGCAGCGCACCCATGGCGGAGGCGTTGTCGGAAGAATATCTGCAGGCGCGGGCCTTGTTGTCTTCGTTTATGTCGCGCGCCGGCGCGCGCAGCGACCTGGACAAAGCACGGGAGATGTTTGAAAGCGTTGTGGCGGGCGATGCGGAATTTGCCCCAGCCTGGAGCGGGTTGGGTATCACGCATCTCCAGTATGTGCGTCATGGCCTGGGTGGGCAGATGCACTTACTGGCGGCGAGGCGCAATTTCGATCGTGCGCTCGAAATCGATCCCGGTTCGGTCGAGGCTAACCTCTATCGCGTGTACATGCTGCTGTCACGAGGGGAAAAGGAGAGTGCGCGCCACGGCATCGAACATCTGCTGTTGACCGCGGACAACAACTGGAATGTGCACCTGGTGGCGGGTCAAACCCTGCGCCTGGACGGGATGTACGAAGAGGCGCTCGAACAATTCCATCGCTCGCTGCAGCTGAATCCCTCCAATGCGCCGGTCATTTACAACCACCGGGCGCGTGTGTACCAGTACCAGAATCAACTGGAGTTGGCGGAGGAAGAGCTGCAAAAGGGCTTGACGCTCGAACCGCGCCATCCTTTGCTGCGTACTTCGCTGGCGTATCAACGGATGCGCCAGGGTGACATGCAGGAGGCGATCCGGATTCTGGAGGCCGTGATCCACGATGATGAGAGCCTGCGGATCGCCTTCCCCACGCTGGCGTCGTGTTATGTGCAGGTAGGGGAGCGGGAGCGGGCCGCGGCACTGATCGACGAGGATTCGCTTTCCGCAGCCGAAGCGGATAGCGAGATGGCGTATCGCCTGGCAACCTACTTCGCGGTGGAAGGAGATGAGAGCGAGGCACTGAATTGGCTGCGCCGTGCGATTTATCTGGGCAACGAGAATTATCCCTGGTTCTCAAAGAATCCGGCCTGGAACAGGCTGCACGGGCATGCGGATTTTGAACGAATCCTGGATGATTTGAAGAAGAGCTATCGGACTAATCAGAAGACGTGGCGGCGATTGCTGGAGCGGGTGCCCTCGGAGAAGCCGGCTTAGATTCGGTTGCCAGGAAAAACAGAAACAGCAGGTCCCTCCACTTCGCTACGCTTCGGTCGGGATGACAATTCTGTTTGTTAACGAAAACCCAATGTCAAGATGACTT
>JBARKD010000244.1:0-6654 GCA_049800615.1 Acidobacteriaceae bacterium
TTTTTGGCCAGGCCGGTGGCGGATCTAACAGGCCGCGGCTCTCACGCAGGCTCTGAAGCCCCGCCCCTTCACGCCCTGTTCGCATCACAAACCTCCTAAGAGGTTAGACGAACCGGGCGAAGACTCGAAGAAGTCACCTCCGTCAACGATCCCCTGACAATTCAGTTGGGCGCTGCTCTGACCTCTGACCGGCGAAGAATGCCGGGCAAGAATCTGGAACGTGGAGGCGCTACTATAGGTTCTCCCGGCGCCTGATCTTGTCCGCATGGACGTGCATCCCGGTGCGGACCGTTCGGGTTTCGGCAACAGACAATATGCGAGGTGAATTGCATGAGGCCGAAAACACTGCTTATCGCTGTCATTGGTTTGCTGTGTTCGCTGACAGGGCCTTTTGGGCAGCAGGCAGCCGGCGAAGGCGTAGACCTTGCCCTTGATAGCTCCCTCCAACCCTTCACGGACCAGCTGCGCCGCCTCGAAACGGCGCTCGAGTTCCTGGGCCAGCCTCTCCCTGCCCGGGACCGCGAGCAAATTCAAGCCGCCCTCGCCGGCAAAAACACGAGCTCCGCCATGGCCTCAGCAGAGGCAGTTCTGGAGAAATATGTCCTGGCAAACGTGACCATCAGTCCCGAAAGCCGTGTCGGTGTAAGACGCGGTGAGGCCCTTCCCAACCTCGACCAATATGGAGCGAGGCTATTTCTTATCAAGGTCGTCAATCAGGCCGGGGTGACCGCTCCACTTGCCGTCGAAAGCCCGAACAGCGGTCCGGTATACATTCCCTCTTCCGGAAGCCCTGAGCCGCAACAACGATTGACCTCGGCGGATGTTCGTGAGCGATGGGCCGATATCACCGTATTCGCACGGCCTCCCATGGAACCGAGGCTGTCCGGATTCCCGCTGGAATACCGCATTCTCATCATCTCCAGCAGGGATGCCGGTCAGCGAACCGCCAAACTCAGCTTCGACGTTGGCCAGGGGTCCCAGGACGTGGGATTTCAGGACGACCTCTCCATCTTGTTCACGATTGCCCCAGCGCATCCCATCACGCTGCGTGTGACCGATGCCGACGGCCGGCCGACTACGGCGTCGTTTATCTTCCGCGATCAGCTTGGACGGATTTATCCCAATCCGGCAAAGCGCCTCGCCCCTGATTTCTATTTCCAGCCACAGGTTTACCGCGGCGATGGCGAATCCATTGTCTTGCCGCCCGGCATGTATTCCGTCAGCTACACTGGCGGCCCCGAGTATTTGTCTGAAACGCGAAAGTTTACCGTGGCTAAAGACTCCCCAACGAAGCTTGCGTTCCAGCTCAACCGATGGATCAACCCCGCCAAGTATCTCTGGTATTCGGGCGATGACCATATTCATCCGGCGGGCTGCTCACACTACGAGAATCCTACGGAGGGCGTTTCCGCGGAAGACATGGGCCGCCAGGTGGACGGAGAACACCTGAATGTAGGCGCCGTTTTGGTATGGGGACCGTGCTTCTATTATCAAAAGCAGTTTTTCAGTGGGCTCAAAGACAATTCCGCATCGACCTCGAGTTCCCTGCTCCACTATGACCTGGAGGTTTCCGGGTTCCCCTCGAGCCACGCCGGCCATCTCGTACTGCTCGACCTGAAACAAATCATGTACCCGGGCACAAAGCGGATCGATGAGTGGCCAACGTGGGACCTGCCGGTCTTACGTTGGGCGAAGTCGCAGGGCGCCGCGGCCGGATTTGCCCATTCTGGTTGGGGCCTGGCGGTACGAACACATGCACTGCCAAACTACGAGATACCCGGTTTCGACGGCATCGGCGCCAACGAATATATCGTGGACGTCACCTATCCCAACACCGTCGATTTCATTTCTCTCGGAGACACCCCTTATGTGTGGGAGCTGAACATCTGGTATCAGACGCTCAATGTAGGCTTTCGCACCCACATCTCGGGAGAGACTGACTTCCCCTGCATCTACGACAGCAGGGTCGGTCAAGGTCGCACTTATGCAAAACTTCGCGGACCCTTGACCTATCCATCCTATGTTCGATCTGTTCGCGAGGGAGCGGTTTATGTATCCGATGGACGAAGCCACCTGATGGATTTTGCTGTGAACAATACAGAGGTCGGCACACACGGCAGCCAAGTCGACCTCAGCAATCCCGGAACGGTTCAGGTCTCGGTTAACGCGGCCGCCTATCTTCCGGTCACGCCGAATACAGGCGTCGATCAACTCCCCTATAACGAGAGACCGTATTGGGATTTGGAGCGCTCACGGGTTGCAGCGACACGCCGAGTATCGGTCGAGGTGGTAGAGAACGGCGAGGTTGTCGCGAAGAAAGAGATCACTGCGGACGGCTCCATGCAAAAGCTTACCTTCACCGTACCGGTCCGCAAGAGCAGTTGGATTGCCGTCCGCATTCTGCCTTCTTCGCATACCAACCCGATCTTTCTCCTTGTCGGCGGAAAACCGATCCGGGCGTCACGCCAGAGTGCCGAGTGGTGTTTGCGCGGGGTCGATCAGTGCTGGAGCCAGAAGGCCCCGCAAACTTCCGCTCGGGACTTGCCCGAAGCCACGAAGGCTTACAACCATGCGCGGGATGTCTATCGCCAACTCATCCGCGAGAGCCCCGATCAACCATGAGGCGGAGTCGCCCAGAGAGAGCGGAAAATCTCGCTTCACAACCCCAAACCGCCGTCCACAGCCAGAATTTGCCCGGTAATGAAGTGCGGCCCACGGGCAAAAAATAGTACCGCCTCCGCCACATCGCTGGCCGTCCCATTACGCTGCATCGGCGTTTTGTGTGCAAAGTGTTCATAGGCCGGGTCGACTTCTCCGTTTACGATCATGCCCGGGGCCACGCAATTCACGCTGATCCGGGGAGCAAAAGCTTTCGCCATCGTCAGCGTCAGCATGTGCAGCGCAGCTTTCGAGGTGCAGTAATGTCCGTGCGTGGCCCAGGGATGCATGCCTCCCAGCGAGCCGATATTGATGATCCGTCCCCTGGATTCATGCAGGTGAGAATAAGCGGCCTGGGCCATCAGGAAAGGGCCGCGGGTATTGGTTTCGAACATCCGGTCCCATTGGTCCAGGGAAATTGATTCCAGAGCCGCGGTCTCGAACGTTCCCGCATTGTTGACCAGAATGTCCAGCCGGCCAAATTCGCGCACGATGGCGGATACCGCCGCCCGGACGCTTTCCTGGTCGCGCACATCGCAGCGTACCGCGGTCGCCCGCACACCCATTTGGCGTAGTGATTCGACCGTGTCCTGCGCGTCGAGTTCCGAATCCCTGAAGGTGATGGCGACATCAGCCCCGGATGATGCAAAACCCATGGCCAAACTCCGGCCAATGCGCTTGGCGGCGCCTGTCACCAGCGCGATTTTCCCTTTCAGGTTTTCCAAATTATTGCGGCAGGGGTGTCTGTTCTGAAGGTTTGGCGCTATTTGATTCGCCCTTCGGGGCGGTGGTACTGGAAGTTGTTCCTTTGCCGTCACCGTAGAGAGAGTATTGCTCGCCTGGCCGCTTCATCTTGACCACAATCTCTTTGCTGTTGGTGTCGATCTTGTAATCCTCTCCGTAGGTCTTCCAACCTTCGGCGATGACCTGCAGACGCACGGTGTCGCCAACAGGAATCACGTCGATCGTAACCTGGCCATCCGGATCGCTCTTCAACTCCAGCGCTCCCTTATCCTTATCCCCTTCGACCGGGTGGAAAATCACAGCCGCGTTGGCAATAGGCTTGTTATTGGTCGACCGCAAAACAGTGACTTTGATGGTGGCGGTGGCCGGCGGAGGCGTATATTTGCGCCCACTTCTCTGGCCAACCGCGGTTAAAAGCAGCGGAAAAGCCAGAACAAAACCCAGAAAACCCAAAAACCGGAAGGAAACCCGGATACCCATGCGAGGAAGTATAGATGATTTTGGGAAAACCGGCGGAAGGTTTGCTGGCGCGTGAAATTTGAGCGAGTTACGCTCATATTCGGCTCTCCGAGCCTTGACAAGCGTCCTTCCCGGTAGCTATCTTAGCAATTGAAGAGCGAGACTGCTAAACAACCCCACTACGGATCGCCGTATCGCTCTCATTCAACGCAATTTGACTCGTAATCACCGCGAGGGCAGCCTCGCGCGAAGGAGAAGTAACGCAATGCCTACTGCAACAGCTTCCGTAACTAGCAGCTTTACCCCGCTCCATGACCGCATCCTCGTGCGGCGTATCGAAGAGGGCGAGTCCATTCGGGGTGGCATCATCATCCCTGATACCGCCAAGGAAAAGCCCCAGGAGGGAGAGGTTATCTCCGTCGGCAAAGGCAAGTCGAACGATGAAGGCAAGGTCTTCCCGCTCGACGTGAAGTCAGGCGACAGGATTTTGTTCGGCAAGTATTCGGGAACGGAAATCAAGATTGACGGTGAAGAGTTCCTCATTATGCGTGAGGAAGAAGTTCTCGGCATTCTCAAGAAGTAAACAGGCGCATCGCGGCAAGACCGGATGCGCTTTTTGATTGTTTTGAAGGAGAAATAGGAATGGCAAAGCAAATTCTGCACGGAGAAGATTCACGGCAGGCGATTCTGCGCGGCGTCAATACGCTGGCGGACGCGGTGAAAGTGACGCTCGGCCCCAAGGGCCGGAATGTTGTCATCGAAAAGAAGTTTGGCTCACCGACCATCACCAAGGACGGCGTTACCGTGGCCAAGGAGATCGAACTGAAGGATTCGCTCGAGAACATGGGCGCCCAGATGGTTCGCGAAGTCGCCTCCAAAACCTCGGATGTCGCCGGCGACGGCACCACGACGGCAACGGTTCTCGCCCAGGCGATCTATCGCGAGGGGGTTAAGACGGTGGCTGCGGGCGCAAACCCGATGGCTCTCAAGCGCGGCATTGACAAGGCGGTTGAGGCAGTCGTTGGTAAGCGCGACGAGCACGGCACGGTGATCGGCGGCGCCCTGGCGAAGTTTTCCAAACCCGTAACCGGCGAAATGATTGCCCAGGTGGGCACGATTTCCGCCAACAGCGACTCCACCATCGGCAACATCATTGCCGAGGCCATGAAGAAGGTCGGCAAGGACGGCGTGATCACCGTCGAAGAGTCGAAAACCCTGGAGACCCAGTTGGAAGTGGTCGAAGGTATGCAGTTTGACCGCGGCTACCTGAGCCCCTACTTCGTCACCGATCCGGATCGCATGGAAGTCTCTCTGGAAGAGCCTTACATTCTGATCCACGAGAAGAAGATCAGCTCCATGAAGGATCTTCTGCCCCTGCTCGAGCAGGTTGCCCGCAACGGCAAGCCCCTGGTGATCATCGCCGAGGATGTCGACGGTGAGGCCCTGGCCACCCTGGTGGTCAACAAGCTGCGCGGCACGTTGAACGTCGCGGCGGTGAAAGCCCCCGGCTTCGGCGATCGCCGCAAGGCCATGCTCGAAGACATTGCCAAGCTGACCGGCGGCAATGCCATCACCGAGGACCTCGGCATCAAGCTCGAGAACGTCAAGATCGAAGACTTGGGCCGTGCCAAGCGCATAACCATTGACAAGGACAACACCACCATCGTCGAAGGCCGTGGCGACTCCAAGGCCATCGAGGGACGGGTCAAGGAGATTCGCAACCAGATCGATAAGACCACTTCCGACTACGACCGCGAGAAACTGCAGGAGCGGCTTGCCAAGCTGGTCGGTGGCGTGGCGGTCATCAAGGTGGGCGCGGCAACCGAGACCGAGATGAAGGAGAAGAAGGCTCGGGTTGAGGATGCCATGCACGCGACTCGCGCTGCTGTGGAAGAAGGCATCGTTCCGGGAGGCGGCGTGGCCCTGCTGCGCTCCGCGGCCGATGTGGAGGAACTGATCAAGACGCTCGAGGGCGACGAGAAGATTGGCGCCAACATCGTCCGCCGCGCGCTCGAAGAGCCCCTTCGTCAGATCGTCGGCAACGCTGGTGAGGAAGGTGCTGTGATCGTAGGCAAGATCTCTGAAAACAGCAATCCTCACTTCGGTTACAACGCCGCCACCGGTAAGTATGAAGACCTGGTGAAGGCTGGTGTCATCGATCCCACCAAGGTAGCGCGCACTGCTCTGCAGAATGCGGCTTCCATCGCTGCTCTGATGTTGACCACCGAAGCCATGGTGGCCGATATCCCTGAGCCGAAGGGCCCTCCTGCGGGAGGCGGGCACGGCGGCGGCATGGGTGACATGTACTAAACAACCCTTAGCTGTAGCAAAAGAGGCCACCTTAGGGTGGCCTCTTTTTTTCAATGCTGTCACAAAAATATGCAATCCTTACACATCAGGCTATGCGGACGAATATCGAGATTGACGATCAATTGATGGAACAGGCGATGCGCAGCACTGGCGTGCGCACAAAGAAAGCGGTTGTAGAAGCCGGGCTCCGGCTGCTTGTGCAAACACACGCTCAGGCGCGCATTCGCCAATTACGCGGTAAGGTGCAATGGCACGGCGATCTTGACGAGTCTCGCCAGAGCCGCATCCAAGGCTGAATGTGCGCTTGGGAATTAGCCCGAGGGTGTGCCCAGGATTGCATCTTGGGTAATTTTCAGCCGTCCCTTACGGGACTGCATCATGTTCCTAAATTTTTCCCAGGACTTTCGTCCTGGGCTACTCTCAGCCGCCCCCTTCGGGGCTGATTTGCTTGAACCACGCAGCAGATCGAAATAGGCTTTTTGG
>JBARKD010000245.1:0-6053 GCA_049800615.1 Acidobacteriaceae bacterium
TGGAAAAACAGCTTTCCCCTGCCCACAAATTTGTCATCTCGACCGAAGCGTAGCGAAGTGGAGAGATCTGCAGTTTGCCCTTATGGGAGCCAAACCCAACCCAAGCCACAAGCCTACCCTTTTGTCATCCCGAGCGAAGCGGAGGGATCTGCAGTTTCTTGCCCTGTCCCACTCCCTCGCCTAGCTCTAGAATTGTCCTCCCTTTGGTTTTGAAGGGGCACACTCTTTCAGCCCCGCCGTCAATTTGAATAGAAGACCGGCTTCAGCCGCTGAGGGTACAATTTCCGCCCCAAAACGAAGCTGCCCCTAGAAAGAGAACCTCGCGACAAATTGCAGTTGCCGCATACCGCCAAACGTGCCGCCAAGAAGATCGGTGACCTGGCCGTTGCCGGAGCAATCGACGCAAGTCGTGCTCGGCACCGCAAGATTGGGATGATTGAAGACATTCTGCGCCTGCACCTCAAGCTTCATCGTCAATCGTTCGTACAGGTCGATGACTTTGCTCAGTGCGAGGTCGGTGGAGAAGTATCCAGGGCCGGTAAAGCCGTTATAACGCATGCTCCCAAACTGTTCGACCTGGGGCCGTGAATACGGGCCGCTGATTTCCCCGTTGGTGGTCAGCGGCGCGACGGGCATCAGGTAAGTTGCGGAGTGCGTGGCGGTATTCAGTCCACTCGCACTTTGCGAGATGAGGTGCAGGAGGTTTGGACGGCAGGGCCCATTATCAATATCTGATCCGCACTCGCCGTAGGAAGCACTATACGGCAGCCCGCTGGACAGGTGCAGATTTCCATTCAATGCAAAACCGCCCAGGAATTGGTTGGCCCAGCCAGGAACGTTGGACGCAAACTGTTGCCCATGCCCAAACGGCAGAAGATAGTTTCCGTAGAGCTTGAAATCGTTCGTACGGTTGAAGTCGAATCGGCCCCACTCGGAGTGAGGATCGATCATGAAGTAGGTGCCACTGCCGACGCCGATAGCAGCCGACCACACATAGCTGGAACCGAACTGCAAACCGTGGGAGAGGCGCTTCTCCAGCGTTGCCTGCAGCGAGTTGTAGTGAGCATTCGCCTCATTGACGTAATAACCTATGTAGCTTGGACCGCAGTAGCCCCATTTAGCGAAGAAAATGGAACGCTGGCATTGGCTAAGCCCTTGAGCAAAACCGTCGACCGTGTAATCGTTCCAGTTCACGCCGCCCCATGTCGAGTTGGGGATGGAATGAGTCGATTTGTTGCCAACATAAGCCAGGCTGAAACTGGTGGTGTTACCCAACTGCTGCTGAAGCGTGAGGTTCCAACCGTCTACATAAGGGATTCTCATCCTGTCCGGCCGGGAGGTCGGAGAAATCCCGGCCGGCAGCGGAAGCTGCCCATTGGAAGGGATGTCGTACTGATTTTGCGGAGCCGTAGGCCCGGTCGCGATGTTGTAAACGCTTCCGTCAAGATTGCGGGCAGCGTCATAAAGCTCGCCATCCAATTGGTTCAATTGTTGGTTCTGCAAAACTGGAATCGTCTGCGTTACCAATTGACCGAAGATATCGCCAAAGAATCCGGGATCGAAGGCGCGGCCATATCCGCCACGGATCACCGTCGAAGGCCTCGCCTGGTAGGCAAAGCCGACCCGCGGCGCAAAGAAGTTGTAGTTGTTCTGAATGTTCAGGTTCAGCCCGACGTTTCCATAACCTGCCACACGAATGGTGTTCGTGTTCAGGTCATAGAACCCGCCCATCCCTTTTCCATTGACCGCTTCGGGGAAATAAATTTCCCAGCGGAGTCCCAGGTTGAGAGTCAACTTGGGAGAAAATTTCCAGTTGTCCTGAACGTAGAAGAAGGTGCGGTACTGATGCTCCTCAGCAGTCGTCGACGTACTGAAGTACCGCGAAATTTGGGAAACGTCTCCAAAAAGCAGCGAGGCTAAGCCCAGCCCACCGGGTGTTGAGCCGGAGGCGGTTGCGGTGCGTTCGTCGGCAAACTGAAGTTGGCCGGTGCGGTTTACGTCGCTGGGGATGCGCAGCTCCTGCAGGCGGCGAATCTCGGCCCCAAACTTGACCGAGTGGCGGCCCATGTCGCGCGTCCAGTCGTTCACAAACGCATACTCCTGCTCGGTCATGTTGAGCGGGCAGTTGCAATGATTGGCGCCATTGTTGCCGGAGCCGAGGTACGACATCTCGCCGATCTTGCTGCCGCCGTCGCCGATCTCGATCTGCGAAGCGCCTCCGGAACCCGGGGCGTCGGTATTCAAGCCTGCCCATCCCAGGTTGGTCATGATCGGCGTTGTGCCGTCATACTTGGCTTCGATGAATGCATAGCGGAAGTAGGAAAAGCGGAAGTCCGTAACCATCTTGGGAGATACGACTAAATCACCGCCGGCCGCCAGGCTGTGGTTTCCTCCGGTTTCACTGCCGGCCCATCCGCCCACGCCGAATCCATTGCCTCCAACCACACCCAGTGCGGCAGGAGAACTCTGATTGGAGCCCAGGTAGCCATACCGGCCGAAGATGTGGAAATTCGACCTCACCTGAAAGTCGACGCGCGTATCCGCCTGGTTGAAGTTGTAAACACCAAACCCTCCGGCGACGTAATTATTTTGCACTCCCGGTAAAGTGGGGTTCGGAATCAGTTTGAGCAGGTTGATCGCAGCCGGCGACAAGCGGGAGTTTGGAATCTGATTATTCACAAACGGGACGCGCCCGACGCCGGTGTTCGCGCCGGTTACGTTCAACGCACCGGTTGCCGGATCGTAGGCCTGTCCCTGGCCGCCTTGCAGGTACTCGCTCATATCGCAGTTGCCCCCTGCGCCTGTACAGGTGGAGTGCACGAGCGCGGTAGGTACCGTGAGCTTGAAAGAATTGCCGGCCTTCTGCCGCGTTCCCTGATAGTCGGCGAAAAAGAAAACCTTGTCCCGCTTGATGGGGCCGCCAATCGAACCCCCAAAGACATTGGACACGGTGCTCGGGATATCAGGACCAACCGGATTGTTGCCCGGATACTGGGTGAAGGGATCGCGTGCCTGCTGCGCGTCGCTGTGACGGTAGTCGTAAACCGATCCGTGGAAGCTGTTGGTCCCTGACTTCGTCTGCATCACCGTGACCCCAGCCACGGCGGCCCCGAACTCCGCGTCGTAGTTCTGGTTGATGAACTTCACTTCCTGGATTGAGTCGAGCGGCGGGTTAACGACAATCTCACCAATAAATCCGTCTTTATCATTTGCCCCATCCAGCACAAATCCCGCGGAAAAGGGTGACTGGCCGTTGGACGAGATGGGAATCGAGCGCTGCGGATCCTCGGCATTTGCATTGGAAAAAGTCGACGCTGTCGTAGCCGGCGCAAGCAGCACCAGGCTGGTCGTGTTGCGGATGAGATTGGGTGTCTCCTCGATGGTGAGGGTGTTGAGTGTCGTGGAGACGTCCGCACGATCGGTCTTTAATTCCGGCGCCTCAGCGGTTACCTCTACCGTCTGCGATGCGGTGCCCGTTTTTAGTTGGAAATTCAGCTGTGCCGAGCTATCTGCCGAGACGGTCAAGGCCGCCGACTCCGCGGTCGCGAAGCCGCCCGCTTCTACTTTGAGTTTGTAGTGGTCGGGGATCAGGTCATGCACCAGATACTCGCCCGAGGGTGAGGTCTGAACCACCCGCGTGGTGCCCTTGTCTGTATCGGTAATAGTGATCGAAGCATTTGGAATCGCCGCGCCGCTTTGATCTGTCACCAGGCCGTTGATCGAACCGAAAATGGCCTGCGCCCGGCTCACGGAGGGAAGCAGGAACGGCACGAGGTACAGCAACAAAAGTAGTGTCGCGCGCAATATGGCTCTGCGCGTCGATACTTGGGATTCGTTTACTTGCGTCATTCGCGGCTCCTCAGAAAACCTTTAATCACAGCGTTCTGCGACTGCTGTCGATTGGGAAATAGATGATAGTTCAGGCCGGTCACACCACGTTCGTTAGCGTCGTTCCCAGCCGGGTAGAACTCTAGGCACTCACATGTACGACGCGAATCCGCCTAAAGTATGACTCCGGTTAAAAAAGTTACGGATGACCAAGCGGGGTAAAGGGGCCCGCCGGAAAAGACCGGGTGTTAAACTCCTTCCTCAAGCCTGCCTGGGCTCACTTCTGAGGCGATTTGCAATGTCGGGTTTTGTGCGCAATGGCCGAATTTGCTCTGTTTTCCGGCGTTCTCGCAGTTGGGTCTGGCCGCTGTTTCTCGCCGCTCTCCTGCATGCCACGCCTGGGCATGGGAGCAATCCAGCTGCGCCCGTCCGCAGCCCCTCGGATCCGGCCCCCACTGAACAGTACATGCGTCGCGTGTGGAGAATTCAGGATGGGCTGCCCGAAGATACCGTGCAGGCAATTCAGCAGTCTTCAGACGGATATCTCTGGATAGGGACTACGGGAGGCCTGGTAAAGTTCGATGGGTCGCACTTCCGGCTCTACGACCATGCCACCACTCCCGCACTGGTGGATAACAGCATCTTTTGCCTGCTGCCCGCGCGTGATGGCAGCCTGTGGATTGGCACCGATGGCGGCGGTGTCGTGCATTTTCACGATGGACGCGTTCAGGCCTACACCGCCAGCAACGGACTAACTAACAGCTTCGTGCGCAGTCTGCTCGAGGACGCGCAGGGCCGCATTTGGATCGGCACCGACAATGGCCTGTTTCAATTCGCCCACGGTAAATTGCGCCAGGTAGACACTTCTTCGTATGTCTCCGGCTTCGCGGTGCATTCCATGATCGAAGACCGCGAGCATCGGGTATGGGTGGGTGGTTCCGCGCTGCTGGTGTTCGATCAGGAACGGGTCACCATGAAGCAGCTGCCAGGCATCGACAGCGAGAATCGGGTCAAATCGATGATCGAGACCCAGGATGGCACGGTATGGGTGGGGACCGTCGGCGGCCTGAACCGGCTGGTGAAGGGGAAATTCGAGCCCATCCGGCAGATCAAAGGCACGGTACGGGCGCTCCGTCAGACCAGCGACGGAACGCTGTGGATCGGCACCATCGGTCATGGTTTGTACCGCTACGCAAATGGCAACTTTGCCCACTGGACGAGAAACGACCTCTTGCCCAGCAATACGGTGTTGAGCATATTCGAGGACCGCGAGCAGCAGGTCTGGCTCGGAACTCAGGAGGGAATGGTACGCCTGAGTCAAACGCCAGTCCTCGTCCTGCCGTTGCCTGGAGATTCCGACCCCGATATTGGTACCATCTCCGCCGATCCTAATGGGACAATCTGGGCGGTGTCGTCCGCCGTCTTTGCCATTCGCGATGGGGTGGCCAAACCGTATAAGTTCCCCAATGTGCCCGACATTCCGGTGCGCAACGTCTTCCGCGACCGGACAGGGGATCTTTGGATTGGGACCGACGGCAGCGGTGTTTACCGCATTACCCATGCCGGCGTGATTCACTACACGGCCCCCGGAAAACTAACCAACAACTTTATTCGCGCCTTTCTGCAGAGCCGGGATGGAGCCGTCTGGATCGCGACCGATGAGGGAGTGAGCCGTATCGACGGCGACGATGCCCGCAACTATGAGGTAGCGAACGGTCTCGCCTACTTCAGCACGCGAGCCTTGCTCGAAGACAGTAACGGAGACATTTGGATCGGCACCGATCACGGTTTAAGCCGCCTACATGGCAATGCTTTTGTGCAGGATGCCGCAACCGCGGCGCTGGCCGCGGAGAAGGTGTGGTCGATTGTGGAGGACAACGATGGAGCACTGTGGTTCGGCACACGGAATCACGGGCTCTTGCGCTACTCGGACGGCAAAATTCGCTGGTACACGACCGCCCAGGGGTTGGCCAGCGATAGCATTTACCAGCTTCTTGCTGACCAACGCGGCCTGATTTGGGTAAGCGGTCCTTCGACCATTTCCTCGTTTGTTCCGCCCACGGGGGAACAAAATGGCGACGGGCGTCTACGGGTGAATGTCTACGACCTTCCCTACGACTTGATTCCCGCTCAGCTGTATGGCGGGCGTCAGCCGGCCGGATGCGTCGGCCTCGATGGCGCGATCTGGTTTGCCGCAAGCCGGGGAGCGGTGCGCGTCCTGCCCC
>JBARKD010000246.1:0-12507 GCA_049800615.1 Acidobacteriaceae bacterium
ACAGGCTCTGGGGATGACGATTCAGTCTCGGGGTGGAAAAAGATCGAACAAACCGCAGATCCCTTCGCTTCGCTCCGGTCGGGACGACAATTCTGTGAGCGTTGAAAGGTTGGCTTTTCCAGGAAGCGCCGCCCGATTGTTGTCATGGCAAGGCCGATGGCAGATCGAACAAACCGCAGTTCTCACGCAGACACTTTCAGCCCCGCCGTCAAATCGAATAGAAGACCGGCTTCAGCCGCTGAGGGTACAATTTCCGCCCCTAGACAGAATTGTCATCCCGAGCTTGTGCGGGACGCGGCTGAAATTTACTGGGATGAAATATTGGATTCCCTGCCAACCATTCAGCAGGCCGCCTCGCCAATTCCCTCGCCGATTCTCTGTCCTGTACAATTGCGCCCCATGGCGCATCTTCGCTCTCCTTGGCGGCGCGCATCTAAACTTCTGGATCGATAAAGACCGGAAAGATCGAATTGAAAGATCGGATTGGAGAAGCAGTATGGCAAAGAATCGCGGCGTAATCTACGAGGGACCGGGTAAGGTCGAAGTGCATAACATCGACTATCCCGTTTTCAAAGATCCCCAGGGCAGGTCTATCGAGCACGGCGTCATCCTCAAAGTTGTATCTACCAACATCTGCGGATCGGACCAGCACATGGTGAGAGGCCGCACCACCGCTCCCAAAGGATTGGTTCTCGGACACGAGATCCTGGGCGAGATCATCGAGAAGGGGAAGGACGTTCTCTTTCTCGAAGTAGGCGATCTGGTTTCTGTTCCATTCAACGTAGCGTGCGGACGCTGCAGGGCTTGCCGGGAACGCAACACCGGCGTTTGCCTCACTGTGAACAAGGCACAGCCAGGCGGCGCCTACGGTTATGTCGATATGGGTGGTTGGGTGGGGGGGCAGGCGGATTACGTTCTGGTCCCGTTCGCCGACTTCAACCTGCTTAAGTTTCCCAACAAGGATCAGGCCATGGAAAAGATCCGTGATCTGACCATGCTCTCAGACATCTTGCCGACAGGTTTTCATGGCGCAAAAAGTGCCGGTGTCGCAGTGGGATCCACTGTGTATGTAGCCGGTGCGGGACCGGTAGGCATGGCCGCGGCAGCATCTGCTTCTATCCTGGGCGCCGCGGTCGTCATAGTGGGCGATCGTAACCCGGAGCGCCTCAAGCATGCCAAGAAGATGGGCTTCGAGACCATCGATATTTCACAAAGCGAACATCTCGCGGACCAGATCGCGGCCATCGTTGGTGAGCCGGTAGTGGACGCTGGTATTGATGCGGTTGGATTCGAGGCCAGCGGCCACGGAACGGCCAACGAGCCCGCTCCCGCCAGCGTGCTGAACGATCTCATGGAGGTCGTGTT
Organism: Acidobacteriaceae bacterium; assembly: GCA_049800615.1. GTDB lineage: Bacteria > Acidobacteriota > Terriglobia > Terriglobales > Acidobacteriaceae > PALSA-350. The sequence goes on from JBARKD010000246.1 coordinate 1,366, forward strand.
TGTCGGCGGCGGCCTGGGCATCCCGGGGCTCTACGTAGTTCATGATCCGGGAGCGCCGAATGAAGATTCCAAACACGGCATTCTCAAGGTTAGGTTTGGCAAAGGCTGGTCAAAATCACTGCACTTTCATACCGGCCAGGCACCTGTGCTGCAGTACAATCGCCAGCTCATGCAGGCCATTCTGCATGACCGCTTACCCATCGCCAAAATCGTCAATGCAACCGTTATCTCGCTGGAAGACGCGCCAAAAGGCTACCAGGACTTCGACCAGGGCGCGGCCAAGAAGTATGTCATCGATCCTCACGGCGTCGTCGGAAAAAAGGTGGCATAGATCCGGCCTTACAAATTAGACGTACAGAGGAGCGCTACGTGCGCTCCTCTTTTTTGCTTCATGGAAAACTTTTTACTGAAACGCAAACTCGATGTTTCGCACCAAGCCTCTCGCCCCCAACCCCTCGCATCACAGCTTGGTTGAAATGCGGCCTGTGATGGCTGCCAATTGATGTGTTTTTGCGAGGGCCAGTATGTATCAGCTTCTATTGCATTTATGCAAGGATTCGTCCGCCGCGCCCGGGAATCATTGGGCAAAATTGACCGCGAAGGTCGGCAGCGTGCTTGTTTTGCTGGCCATTGCTTTGCCTTACGCCCACGCGCAGTTTCGGACATCAATCCAGGGCACTGTGACTGACCAGAGCGGGGCGGTCCTCCCCGGTGCGACACTTACTCTCACCGATCTCTCTACCAACCAGATCATTACGCGGACCAGCGGCGCCGACGGGGTTTACAACTTCAATGCGCTTCCTGCCGACCCTTTTACCTTAGCGGCGGAGAAGGATGGCTTCGAGAAAAAGATTCTCGATCATCTGCAGTTGACTCCCGAGCAGCCCAATGGGGTCAACATCGAGATGGCGCCGGGCGGTACATCGACGACCGTCACGGTCAACGGCGACACGATACCGCCTATCGACACCCAAACCGCCGACACCTCCCGCACCATTACGGCAAACGAGATCCAGCACATTCCGGTATATGAGCGCGATCCAACCAGCCTTATCCGGCTCGTACCAGGAGTCCTTGCCGATGGAGCGCAGCAGGGCGGTGGCGGGGGGTTCCAGGCCCCGGGAACCCAGACCGGAGCCTCCTCCGGTGGCGGCGGCAACTTAGGGCATTCGAGCAGTATCTTTGCTACAGAAAATGGCGCTTCGGCAAGCGCCAACGGCGGGCAGTTCGATACCAACGGATATAGCGTCGACGGCATCAGCACAGCAAGTGCCGTCTGGGGTGGAGCGACGGTGGTGACCCCCAGCGAAGACTCGATTGGCAACATCCAGGTGTTTACCAACGCTTATGACGCTGAAAATGGGCGGTTCACCGGCGCCTCGACTCAGATCACTTCGAAAAGCGGAACCAACGACCTTCACGGAAGCTTTTTCATCCAGATCACGCGGCCTGGACTCAATGCGTATCAGCGGTGGAACGGTCCTCAGTCGGTGCAGGCCTTTGATTCGACCACGGGACAAAAGCTGACGCCGGCGGACCGCGGTCTGCTGCGCGATGAAGATCGTTACAACCAGCTTGGCGGCAGTATAGGCGGCCCTATTTGGAAGAATAAAGTCTTCGCTTTTTTCGCCTACGAAGGGCAAAGCCAGTCAATTCCTGGGACTAGTACACAGTGGTTTCCGACCGCGGCATTTGCCAACCTGGCGCCGGCCAATAGCATTTCGAATACCTACCTTCATTTCAAAGGAGCCAACGTTGCCGGAACAGTGATTGGCTCGGTCACCTGTGCGAATGCCGGTCTCGTCGAGGGCGTAAATTGCAATACGATTCCGGGACAGGGCCTGAATATCGGTTCGCCGCTGACGACAGGCTTAACCAAGCAGGATCTTACTTATGTCAACTCCACCAACCCAGGCGTGGGCAGCGGGCTCTCCAATGTCCCCGATATCACGCAGTACACGCTCAGCAATCCCACCACGAGCGATTTCAAGCAGTACAACGGCCGGCTCGACGCAAACATAACCAGCAAGGATCACGCTGCCTTTGCGATCTACTGGGTGCCGACCAGCTACACGCGCTTGAATGGTGGCCTGGATTATCAGCTCTTCCATCACGACCAGACCAACGATGCCTTCTCGGTCATTTGGAATCACACATTTTCGGCGACGTTCCTGAACGAAGCCCGCGCCAACGCTGCCGGCTGGCGCTATAACGAAGTGGCCAGTAACCCTCAGGCTCCCTATGGGCTGCCGGAAGACCAATTGTTTACTGCAAATACCTCAAATGGCCCGCAGCAGATTGGCGCGATCAGCCTGGGCGCCCTGGGCGTTCCAGCGCCGTCCATCCTGGACCAATGGACCTATGGATACAAGGACGTTGCTACTAAAATTGTGGGCGCACAAACGATGAAATTTGGCTTTGATTTCACCAGGCTCAATTATCTGAACGATCCGGTTGGCGCGCCGAATTACACTTTTTACAATCTTTGGGATTTCCTCAACGATGCTCCCGAAGGTGAAACCGGACCATTTCAGGCAACGACTGGATTTCCTGGCGGCTATCGCAACGATAACCGCGAGAATCTCTGGGGAATTTTCTTCCAGGATGATTGGAAGGTTCGTCCGAATCTGACTCTGAGCGCCGGCTTACGCTACAACTACTTTGGTTCGATGACCGACAAAGACAATAACATGGGTGTGCTTCGCTACGGTAGCGGAGCTGATCTGTTGACCGGCATTTCGATACGCACGCGCATCGACGGCTGGAACCCCCAGAAACTTAACTTTGGACCACAGATCGGCTTCAACTGGAGTCCAGCCTATCTCAAAGGAAAGGTAGTATGGCGCGGTGGCTACGGACTGAACTATAACCAGCAGCAGATAGCGACGGCGAATACTTACGATTTCAATCCACCAGGGACAAGCGCCGTTCCCGGAACCAGTACGGGTCCCACGAATATCAATCCGAACATTCTTTACGCAATTTCGAGCAATCCGGCCAGCATTTCTGGCTACCCGATGAACCCAAGCGCGATCAGCACCTTCAACGCCAACGGCCTACCCACGGCGGGTGGCGCAAACATTGGGGCCTTGCCCACGAATCTTCCCACGCAGTATGCACACCACTATTCGCTCGAGACAGAGATCGACTTAGGACACCAATGGGTTGCGAACATCGGCTACACAGGCAGTTCCGGTAAGCATCTCAATTACAACTATGATTCAAACGCCTATGGAACGATTCTAGGCGCTCCGCTGAACCCACTGATTAATAGCATTAACACGGTCGGGAGTCAGGGCAGCTCGAACAACAACATGCTGCTGGCCGGCCTAAAGCATCAGTTCTCGCAGACTTTCTCGCTCGATGCGCAATACTCCTTCGGCCACAGTTTTGATACGAATTCAGGGCCGTACTACCGCAGTCCCTATATTTACAACACCAAGTACTCGTATGGGCGGTCGGACTTCGACATTGCCAATAACGTCAAGCTCTTTGGCATCTGGCAACCGGCTCTCTTTCACGGCGGCCATGACTGGAAAGAGAAGGTCGCCGGTGGTTGGTCGATCAGTGGAATCCTTACCTTTCACACCGGCTATGGGTGGACTCCGGTTTATGCGGCGCCCCACCAGATCTATTGTAACCAGTGCAATTACGGATTCCAGAATCTGCGTCCGTTCTACAACGGCGGAGCTCTTCGCAACGCGAGCAATGACGCCTTCAAGACCGGAAGCAACTTTTCCAACCCAGGCACTGCGATCACCGGTACCAACAACGATGAGTTCAGCAACAATTACTTCAGCGTTCCGAACTATGATAATGCCATTGCCGACAATCCCGGACAGTTCGCTGCCGCCTTCATCCCTCCGCCGGGAAGTGGGCGCAACTCTTTTCCCGGTCCCAGGTATCGCGACCTCGATATGAATCTGGCCAAGGCTTTCGGCTTGCCGAAGATTCCTGTAGTTGGAGAAGACGGCAAAATCGAAATCAAGGCCAACTTCATCAACATCTTTAATACGTTGAATATCGACCCAAGCACCATCTCGACCAATATTGGCAGTAGCAACCTCGGTCAGGCAACGAGCGCACTGGGGTCGAGAATTATCGACCTGCAGGCCCGTTTCAGCTTCTAGTGTAGTGCGTCACACAGATGGGCGTTTAACCGTTTTTGAAGGGTACGGGTTTTAGCCCGTACTTTGAGATCGCAACGCCTCGCTGGTTCCGCTGCAAGGCTCTCTCGTCGCAGTCGGCAGGCTTTCAAGGACTTTGGGCGTGCTGCGAAAGTATCGATCATCTGCCGTTGTGCTCGGTTTGACTGTCGCTCTTGCGGCCTGGGGTCCGTTGTTTGCTCAGGAGCAGATTCATATTGACGCCCGGGCGCCCAGTACGCCTTTCCCGCATTTCTGGGATCAGATGTTTGGCTCCGGACGCGCGATCCTCGCTCTGCGCGATAGCTACCGCGAAGACTTGCTCGCCGTAAAGCAGGTGACCGACTTCAAATATGTCCGCTTCCACGCCATCCTGCACGATGAGGTCGGCGTCTACAACGAGGACCAGCACGGTAACCCGATCTATAACTTTGCTTATGTGGATCAGATCTACGATGGCCTGCTGAAAAATGGAGTTCGCCCCGTAGTCGAGATCAGCTTTATGCCCAAAAAGTTGGCCTTCAATCCGGACGCGCTTCACCCTTTCTGGTACAAGCCAAATGTATCTCCGCCCAAGAGCCTCGAGGCCTGGGATGCCTTGATCACGCACTTCGCGCAGCATCTGATCCAGCGCTACGGCATCGATGAGGTGTCCCAGTGGTATTTCGAAGTCTGGAACGAGCCCAACATTGACTTCTGGGGAGGCATCCCGCGCAAGGGATCCTACCTGGAGCTTTACGCCCATACCGCGCGAGCGCTCAAAGCCGTGAGCCCGCGCTTGCGGGTGGGTGGTCCGGCAACGGCGGCTGCCTCATGGGTCGCGGATTTTCTCAAGTACAACGCTGCCGGCCATGTGCCTGTCGATTTTGTGTCGTCGCATGGTTACGCCGATGACACCGTGCAGAATCTGTTCCACACCGACGAAGACATCCCCATGGACGATCGTGTCTGCCGTGCGATCGCGAAAGTACATGCCCAGATCAAAGCCTCCGCCATGCCTGACCTGCCTTTACTGTGGACAGAGTGGAACGTGCAGGGAATGGATGAATCACGAGACACAACATTTGTCGGCCCCGCGCTGGCTAACACCGTACGCCAGTGCGATGGCAATGTGACGTTTATGTCGTTCTGGACTTTTTCCGATGTCTTTGAAGAAGGTGGTCCAATCGCCAAGCCCTTCCAGGGAAACTTCGGATTGCGGGCCAAAGGCGGTATCAATAAGCCGAGTTACTACGGCTTTGCGTTATTGCATCAACTCGGCGATCGGCGTCTGCCCAACCCATCGGCGAATGTCATCGTGACCACCATTGCCGCCGGCGATCTGGTCATCGCCGTTTGGAATCTCGTCGACCCAGGCCAGCGTGGTGTCGAACGAACTTACGAATTGATCATCGACGGTGTCCCTGCGCACGCAAGCGTCGGTTTCGAGCGAGTCGATAGTTCCCACGGCAATGTTTTACCTCGTTACGCTGCGATGGGAGAGCCTATCGATCCCACCCCGGCCCAGGCGGAGGAACTGAATCGTGAAACGGCGCTTCCTGCGCCCGAGCAAACCCATCTCGACGGTGGCAGGCTGGAGCTCCACCTTGAGCCAAATGCCCTGGTGCTTGTGAAGGTAGCGCGCTGAACAGTTTGCTGAAATACGCGCCGAAACAACCAGCGAGGCGCCGCGCTGTGTCTTTGCATAAACAGCACGCCAAATCTTTTGGCCCGTAATGCTATTAGTTATTTCGAAGTCCAGCCGCCGTCGATCACGATGTCCGTGCCGGTGATGAACCCGGCAAAGTCCGAACAAAGGTAGCATGCGAGGGCGCCAATCTCTTCCGCTTTACCCCATCGCCCAACTGGCATGTTGGCGAGGAAGGTTGCGTTCACCTCGGGATTGTTAAAGAGAACCGCATTCATATCCGTCGCAATGGGCCCTGGGCTAATCGCGTTGACCGTGATACCCAAAGGCGCCAACTCCTGGGCAAGAGAACGCGTCAGGCCGAGTAGCGCCGCCTTGGCGGAAGAGTATGGTGTGCGTCCCGGCAGCGAGATGTGGCCCATGATAGAGGCCAAATTCACGACCCGGCCCCAGCCGCTTCCTTTCATCCCGGGGATGAAGGCGCGGCTCAAGAGAAAAGTCGATATCAGGCTTGCGTCCACCACGCCGCGAAATTCGTCTAAGGTGAAGTCGACCAGATCCTTGCGCAAATTCGTTCCTGCGTTGTTGATCAGGATCTGAGGATGGCCAAAGCGCCCGTTCACTGCTTGCGCGAGTGCGGCGACCTCATCTTCGCGGGTCACATCGCAGGTGAAGAAAGCCGCCGTTCCGCCGCTCGCGGTGATCGCATCGCGCACCGACTCCAGGCGCTTTGCGTCGCGCGCCACCAGTGCTACCTGTGCGCCCGCATCGGCAAGTGCCTTTGCCATCGCCTCTCCGAGACCACGGCTCGCGCCGCTGATGACCGCTGTTCGTCCCGCAAGATCAATCTTCATCGCCACCTATGCTTCTCCTTCACTGCGAAGATGATACCCTCTCGCCCTCCATGTGTTTTTGCTGTTAACCTGACCGAACAGAAATTTCCCCACCAATTGAGGGCCTCTAAATGAAGGCGAGTCGTACCCGTTACAGCATCGTCGCACTGGCTATCGGACTCGCCATTCTCTCTTACGTGCAGCGGGTTGCCATTTCACAGGCAGCAGGACCCATTTCCCACGATCTCCATCTCGACAAGTCGCAAATGGGGCTGGTTTTCGGCGCCTTCGGTCTCTCGTATGCGTTATTCGAAGTCCCCATCGGGCTGCTGGGCGATAAAATCGGGGTCCGCAGAGTTCTGTTGCAAATCGTTTTAGGCTGGTCCGCGTTCACTGCGATCACAGGGGCGGCCTGGAACTTTGTTTCCCTGTGGGTGATTCGTTTTCTATTTGGCGCCGGGGAAGCAGGTTGTTTCCCCATTCTGACGCGCATGCTCAGCATGTGGCTGCCGGCCCGCGAACGTGTTGCCGCCCAGGGTTTGCTTTGGGCTTTTGCCCGCTGGGGTGGCGCCTTCACACCACCTCTGGTGCTAGCCGCCATCGGATTCATCGGTTGGCGATTTTCCTTTGTGGCTTTCGCCGGCCTGGGCCTGCTGTGGTGCGTCGTGTTTTGGTTCTGGTTCAAAGACAATCCCCGGCAGCACACATCTGTAAACGATGCCGAAAGGGAATTGCTGGAATCATCCCGCGTCTTGATGGCTCACCACGGAGGACAGAAGAACTGGCTGTCGTTGCTGCTTACGCCAGAGGTTCTGATCCTTTGTCTGCAATACTTTTGTGTCTCGTTTACCTGGTACTTCTACATCACATGGCTGCCCACCTATTTGCGCGAAGGCCGCGGACTCACGGCATCCCATGCTGCGGGTTTGTCCGTGCTGCCCCTGCTGTTCGGCGGATTCGGGGCGGTGATTACCGGTATGGCGCCGGTCCGTCTGCCGCGTCGCCGTATTGCCTTCTTTGCTTTGCTCGGTACGTCGCTGCTGTTGTTCGTCTTTCTTCGTACCGAGGAGGTCACGATCGCCATGCTGTGTATGGGGCTGGCCAGCCTGTGTAGCGACTTGACCATGCCCATCTCGTGGGATTCCTGTGTCATCATCGGTGGCCCTTACACCGCTACCGTCGCCGCCACCATGAATATGTTGGGCAATCTCGCCGGCTTTGTCATGCCGGTCGTTGGCGGACAAATTCTGCAAAGGGCAGCCGGCAACTGGGCTGCTCTTATTCACCTGATGATTGCCTCCGATATTATTGCCGCGCTGTGCTGGCTGTACCTTGACCCTGAGCGCCCCGGCCGCGAGCGCCGTCACGAGTCGCTGAACGCGACACTCGATGTTGAGGGTGCTTCGCTTTGAAGAGAAACCTGGCCCTGGCGATCGTTCTGCTGCTCTTGCCGTTTTTCTTTGCTCTTGCCGCGCACCAGGCTCTGTGGGACGTACCGGGGAATTGGCCCATGCCGGGCCGCGATCCTCAGGGCACGCGCTTTTCACCCCTCACGCAAATCACACCCGGCAATGTAAACCAGCTGAAGGTGGCCTGGGTCTATCACATGAAGCCCGCCGCCGCCACCAGCCTGCATCCTTCTCAGGACCAGCCGATTGTCGTCGGTTCCACCATGTATGTGGTGACTCCTTACAGCCGCGTGGTCGCTTTGGATTCCGCGACCGGTAAGGAACTGTGGGTGTTTCAAATTCCCGACCAGGACCAGGCCTCGGTCCGGGGAGCGAATTACTGGCCCGGCGGAAACGGGGCGGCGCCCGCCGTTATCTTTGGCACCCGCCACGGCCGCCTGTATTCCATCAACGCCGGGACTGGTCAGCTCAGTCCGGAGTTCGGCGACCATGGTGTGGTCGACTTAAAAACCCCAGAGGTGATGGCGACCGGCAAGGACAAAAGCTACATCCTGCCTTCACCACCCCTCATCTACAAGAACCTGGTCATCACCGGCTCGGGCCCGGGTGAGGGCCCCGGCGGTTTGCACGCAGGCCCCGGACCTGCCGGAGATACCCGCGCCTGGGACGCGCGCACGGGCAAACTTGTCTGGACATTCCACTCCGTTCCCCGTCCTGGCGAGATGGGGCACGACACCTGGGGCGGCGACAGCTGGAAAGACCGCTCCGGCGTCAACGTTTGGGGCTACATGACCGTCGATCCCGCCCGTGGCATTCTCTACATGCCTTTCGGCGCTCCCAACAATGACCGCGTCGGCGTAGATCGTCCGGGGAACAACCTCTTCGCCAACTCTCTCGTCGCGGTCAACGCAGATACCGGGAAGCTTGTGTGGTACTACCAGGTCGTGCATCACGATATTTGGGATCTGGATCTTGAAACGCCGCCTGTGTTGTTCAATGTGAAGCGGAATGGAAAGACCATTCCAGCGGTGGCCACGGTCAATAAAAATGCGCTGATGTTTATTCTGGACCGCGTGACCGGCAAGCCGATTTATGGCGTCGAAGAGCGGCCTGTTCCTCAGAGTAACGTCCCGGGTGAGCAGACCTCTCCCACCCAGCCATTCCCATTGCTGCCCGAGCCGCTGGCTCAGAATACCCTCAGCCGCGACCATCTTTACCAGGACACGCCGGAACACAAAGAATGGTGCGAACAATACGTCGACAGCAACAATATGCTGCTGGGAGAAGTGCCTTACACGCCCACCGCGCTCGATCGTTACACAGTCGGCTTGCCCGGCACCGAGGGCGGGGTCAACTATTACGGCGGAGCTTTTGACCCGAAGCTCGGCCTGTTCGTTGCCAATGTGAACAACCTGGGCCAGCCGATGCGGATTGTTCGTAACCCAGACGGTAGCTATTCCAACTCCGGCCCGCTCGCCGGCGTCGCTCGCTTTTGGGATCCCAGCAATCATCTTCCCTGCACTCCGACGCCCTGGGGACAATTGGTCGCCGTCGATGTAAACACGGGCAAGATCGCCTGGCGCACAACCCTGGGTGTGACTGACATATTGCCTCCCGGCAAGCAGAACACGGGGCGTCCCGGTCTTGGTGGCGCGATCGTCACAGCCGGCGGTCTGACGATCGTTGGCGCTACGGACGACGCGCGCTTCCGCGCCTTCGATACCAGCAGCGGGAAAGAGCTGTGGACGATAAAGCTTCCCGCCTCGGCCGAATCCACTCCGATCACGTACGCCGATGCGAAGGGGCAGCAATACATTGCCGTGGTGGCCACGGGCGGTTTTGGCATTGGTGCTAAGCTCGCCAGCGATTCTCTCGTGGTCTTCAGTTTGTCAGGGACGCAGGGCACCGATACGTTGAGTGCTTCTCCTGCCATCTTGCAGGCGAGCGGACCGGGGCCTGGAGTGTACTATGGCGCCGCGGCCCCCAATAGCGCCGCGGCTCCCAATAGCGCCGCGACCCCCAATAACGGTGCGGCCCCCAATAGCGCCGCGGCTGCGGGACAAAACCATCTGCCGCCGGGACCAGGACACGACTTGATGGTCCGTGTTTGTTCCGCGTGTCACTCGCCAGACATTGCAGCCAGTGAACGGCTCACGACACAGGAGTGGAACAACCTGGTGCAAGACATGGGTGCGCGGGGCGCTATTGCTACGGATCAGGAATTCGATCAGATCACGCAGTATCTGGCGAAGTCGTTCCCCAAAACCCCACCTGCGCAATAAAAGCTGAAGAAAATTTGCGCAACCCCTGAGATCTGCGGTCTGCGGTCTGAGATCTGCGGTCTGAGATCTGCGGTCTGCCGTCTGATCGGCTTCCTGCTCGCAGGAGTGCGTTCATCAGAAGTTCGTTCGTTAGGAGTGCGTTCATGAATAGCGGTCCATCATGGGACCGTACGTTTTTCTTCAGCCCTCTGAGTCTGTTTCCGCTTACAAATTCTTATCCGTCGGCGGGCATGCACATCCCGTTGATCTTGCCGAGACCTTTTAAGAAATATGTCACTTGTGAGTAAACAGATGAGAGGATTGCCCAATAAATACGCTAGCCCAGAAAAACATATTGACAATCGTGTCTCTGCGGGAATATGTTGGTGACGGGCACACCTAACTCAGGAGAAAGATTTTCATGCGTATACTTACTACCGCCATACTCTCTCTGTCCTCTGTTATGCTCCACGCCCAGGCAACCACGCCTGTGCAAACCCAGGTCGCTAACTACGGACCTGAGTCGCAAATGAAGCGCGTCTCCACCGGAGTCGTTCCCCCCAAGTTGATTTACACCGTCGATGTACAGGCCGATGAGAGCACCTCCAAGTTCCTCGCCAATGACACCAGGGTCGTGGTAGGAATGGTCGTCGACAAAAGCGGTAAACCGGAAGATTTGAAGATCATCAAGTCAGCCAACCCCAATGTTGACGCCCGTGTTCTCGACGCCGTAAGCCAATACCGCTTCGCGCCGGGAACGGTCAGCAGCCAACCCGTTGCCAGTCCTCTTAACCTGGAAGTCGTCATCGCCAATTCCTATCGGTAAGCAAGTCCTCTAGCTCCCAACCAGAACGGGCGGTCCCGCCC
>JBARKD010000247.1:0-1895 GCA_049800615.1 Acidobacteriaceae bacterium
CGGGCGGTGCTCTCGCGGTTCCCCTCTTGCGCCGGCTGGGGAGACCCGCTTCCACTTTGCAGACGCTGGTGAAGCGTGGCCTGGTCGTTCTCGAAGACCGGCCTGCCGCTTTTCATCTTTCCGCTGCTGTCCCGCCCGCCCAGTACCCGCTCAATCACGCGCAGCAGGCCGCGCTGGAGCAAATTGTGGCCGCCCTGGAACGCCGGCAATTTGGCCCTTGCCTTTTGTACGGGGTGACCGGCTCGGGCAAGACGGCAGTCTACCTGGCTGCCATGCAGCGGGCTCTCGAGGCCGGCCGGTCCGCCATTCTTTTGGTGCCGGAGATTGGCTTAACCCCGGCCATGGCGGCGCAGTTGCACTGCTCGTTCGCGGATAACGTCGCCCTTCTGCACTCCGCGCTTTCTGCCGACGAGCGAGCTGAGCAGTGGTATCGCATCCGCCGAGGCCAGGCTAAGGTCGTAGTCGGTACCCGCTCCGCCATTTTCGCTCCCGTTCAGAACCTGGGTCTCATCATTGTCGACGAAGAACATGACTCTTCTTACAAGCAGGAGGAAATCCCTCGCTACCACGCCCGGGACGTTGCCGTCATGCGGGCCAAGATCAACGCGGCCGCGATCGTGCTCGGTTCAGCCACACCTTCGCTCGAATCCTGGCGCAACACAGAGACCGGTAAATACTGCTTGATCCAGATGAAGGAGCGAGTGAACCAGCGTCCGCTGCCGGTGGTCGACCTGGTGGACATGCGGAGCGAATTCCAGGAAACCGGTCAGGAAAATATCTTCTCCCGCGCGCTGTTGGAGCGAACGCGGACAGCGATCCATCGCGGGGAACAGGCCATCATCCTGCTTAACCGGCGGGGATATTCCTTTGCCGTCTTATGCCGCGCCTGCGGAGAGAAGATGCAATGTGAAAACTGCGCGATCGCTCTCACCTACCACAAGCACATTGTTTCCCAGGATCCCCGGGCTGGGGTTGCCGGTCCCGTGGGCCAGCGTCTCAAATGCCACTATTGCGGATACGTAAAGACTGTGCCTAAGCGCTGTCCTAAATGCGACAGCGAGCACTTATTTTTTCTGGGAGCCGGTTCCCAGCAGGGAGAGGAGCGCCTGCAGGAGTTGTTTCCGGAGGCGCGCATCGGGCGCATGGATCGCGACTCCGTTCGCAACCGTTTCGATATGGAACATCTGCTCGAGCGGCTGCATCGCGGAGACATCAATCTGTTAGTAGGCACGCAGATGATTGCCAAAGGCCACGACATTCACGGAGTCACCTTCGTCGGCGTGGTGGGGGCGGATCACGCTCTCAGCCTGCCGGATTTCCGCGCCGCCGAACGCGTCTTTCAGTTGCTCACCCAGGTCTCCGGCCGCGCCGGCAGGGGAGAGCTGCCGGGAAACGTCCTGGTCCAGACCTATTACCCGGAGCACTACGCGATCCAGCATGCCGCGCTGCATGATTTTCCTGGCTTCGTGAAAAAAGAAATGCAATATCGCAAGTGGATGCATTACCCGCCGCACGCCGTTCTGGCGAACATTCTCATCCACAGCACAAGGTTGGAAGAGGCAGCGGGCTGGGCCGCCAGTCTGGGCAAATGTTTTGCCGCGATGCCTTTGCAGGAGGTTCGCGTGCTTGGGCCAGCCAGCGCGCCGATTGTACGCATCAAGCGTATCTACCGCTTTCACCTTCTGCTGAAGGCTGCGCAGCGGCAGGCGCTTGCCCGAACCCTGCGGGCCGGGCTCGCGCAGGCTGAAGAGCTGGGCATCCCCCGGCGCAATATCATCGTCGATGTCGACGCCGTGAACCTGATGTAGTGGGGCATCCGGGGTCTGCGTGAGAAAGGGAGTGAAAGTGTCTGCTGATCGAGAAATTTTTGTGGGCAGGGGAGAGCTGTTTTTCCA
>JBARKD010000248.1:0-2945 GCA_049800615.1 Acidobacteriaceae bacterium
AGGAGCGACGGGACAGAACCCATATCCCTCCAACACCGAAGTTTCGGTGCAGCCACCGAGGCTTCGGTGCACCGCGGCGCCCCATTCAAGCCCGGCCGTTGAGCTTGAGTGGCGTTGTTCCTGAATCCATCTGTAAGACAGGGCTACTTCACAGCAAAATCTAGTCCAGCGCTTCTGGATGCAGGCCAAAGCCCTTCTCACCGGCGGCCCTTTTTTCTTTCCACTTGTTCACCCAGGCTTCCCAACTTGCCCCGGCGGCGCGATCCTTACCGCTGAAGTTCAGACCTGCAACATCGCTGTAGGCGATGGAACGCTTGTCCGGCGAATCCTTGGGAAAAAGCCGCACCCACGACTGTGCCAGCGACTGGCCTGTCTGTCGATCGAAGATATAGCCTTCGACCACCGAGCCGTCTTTGCAGGTGATGGTGACATCGCCGCGATAGTCAAAGGCTTTTTCCAGCGCCCCCAACAATTCCGCCTCGCTGCTCAGATCAGGAATCCAGCCTTCCAGATTCAGGTGCTCAGTTCCCGGCGCAAGCTCCAGGGAATCAGGATCCGGCTGTGGCATTGCCGCACCCGGCGGTGTTGCGCTTTTTTGCCCGGTCATACCCGTGTCTCTTCCATCTGCCGCGTGGCTTCGCTGTTAATCTGCACCAGCTGCGGCGACGAATGCCCCACCAACTGCGGCGACGTCAACAAATCGCGCGCCCCCTGGTCCTTATACTGGTCAAAGAGCGTGGCTTTCACCGCGGCCATGAACCCCCGGAACGATCCAAACATCTCGTTCACCGACGACGGCTCATATCCGCAGCTGACCATGCAATTCGCGCATTTCGGATTGCCCGATGCGGTCCCGTAGCTGTCCCAGGCTGTGTCCTCGATCAACTCCTTGAAGGTGGAGGCATACCCGTCCTGCAGCAGATAGCAGGGTTTCTGCCAGCCGAAAATGTTATACGCAGGATTGCCCCAGGGCGTGCACTCATAGTTACGTTTGCCCATCAGGAATTCGAGAAACAACGGAGACATATTGAACTTCCAGTGCTTCTCGCGGTTCGACAGGATGGCGCGAAAGAGCCTGCGCGTCCGCGCCCGGCCCAGAAAATGCTTTTGGTCCGGCGCCTTCTCGTAGGAATAGCCCGGGGAAATCACGATCCCTTCCACTCCCATGGCCATCACTTCGTCGAAGAATGCGCGTACGCTGTTGGGGTCGGCGCCATCGAAAAGCGTGGCGTTGGTGGTGACGCGGAAGCCGCGCTTTACGGCCTCGCGGATGCCTTCTACCGCCTTGTCATATCCCCCTTCGCGGCAAACGGAAAAGTCGTGATGCTCGCGCTGGCCGTCGAGATGGACAGAAAACGTCAAGTACTTGCTGGGCTTGAAGAGACCGATCTTCTCCTTGAGCAGCAGGGCGTTCGTGCACAGGTAGATGTACTTCTTCCGTGCCACCAGCCCTTCCACGATCTCGGCAATTTGCGAGTGCATGAGGGGCTCGCCGCCGGGAATCGACACCATGGGCGCCCCGCATTCCTCAACCGCCCGGAAGCACTCCTCCGGCGATAGCTCCCGCTTGAGAATGTGCGCGGGATACTGAATTTTCCCGCAACCGGCACACGCCAGGTTGCAGCGGAACAATGGCTCCAGCATGAGGACCAGCGGATACCGCTTCTGCCCGCTAAGGCGCTTACTGATCACATAGCTGGCCACGGTCCACATTTGTGAAATCGGCACTGCCATCGTTTCAAATCTCCTTGTCCCTAGCTTCTTTCCATGGCCCGGTGATAGTCCGTCAGTGCTAACAAGGGGAAATAGTTTCGGTACAGGTGGTAGGAAAGATAAAACACCCGCGGAAAACCTGTGCCGGTCACAATCGCCTGCCGCGACCCGCCTTCACCCATGCTTTCATCCCACGAGCCATCGGGTCTCTGCCGCTCAAGCAGCCAGCGAACGCCCTTGGCCACGGAGTCGCTGCGCGTATCGCCGGCCGACAGCAAGCCCAGAATCGCCCAGGCAGTCTGCGACGGCGTGCTCTCGCCAACCCCCCGCGTCGTTGGATCGTCGTAGCTGGCGCAGCTCTCGCCCCAGCCGCCATCCGCGTTTTGCACCATGCGGATCCACTCCGCTGCCTGCTGGATCTGCGGTTCGTGGTTCCACACCCCGATTGCCTCCAGCCCGCGCAGCACCAGGAACGTGCCATAGAGATAATTCACGCCCCAGCGGCCAAACCAGCTTCCGTCCGGTTCCTGCTCGCTATAAATAAAGCGAATCGCTTTTTCTACGCGGCGGTCTTTTTGGGTATAGCCGTACGTGGCCAGCATCTCCAGAATCCGGCCTGTGATGTCGACCGTCGGCGGATCGAGCATGGCATTGTGATCCGCGAAGGGAATATTCTCAAACACCATCTTGGTGTTGTCTTTGTCGAAACTGGCCCACCCGCCGTTCTTGCACTGCATGGCGAAGATCCAGGCGATTGCCCGCTGGCAGACGTCGTACTGGTAACGTTCCCGGGCGTGGTTGTCGACTTTGTTCAGGGCCAGCAACACCTGCGCAGAATCATCGGTGTCTGGATAAAACTCATTGTTGAACTCGAAGTACCACCCTCCGGGCTGCGCATTCCTGACCTTCACCGCCCAATCGCCCTTATGCCGTACTTCCTTTGCCAGCATCCAGTCAGCCGCTTTCAGCAGCCGCGGATCGGTCCGTGATTCACCGGCCTGGCCTAACGCGTAGACCGCATAGGCCGTGTCCCACACAGGAGACATGCAGGGCTGCATGCGGAACGTTGGCTCGATGTAGTCCGGAATCCCCTTATCCTCAATCCCCAGCTTTTCGAACTCATCCATGGCTCGGATGGTCTGCGGATCGTCGCTCGAGTAGCCCAGGCAGCGCAAGGCAAGAATGGCGTTCAGCATGGCCGGATAAATCGCCCCCAGCCCGTCGCTCATCTC
>JBARKD010000249.1:0-2860 GCA_049800615.1 Acidobacteriaceae bacterium
GTTGGTTCGCCTGCGGAGGACCGCTGGCTCGCTCAAGCTCCTGCCCCGACAGAGGATGAAAGGGATGAACGATACGAAAGAAAGCTCCACTACCCGATTGTCCGGGTGTAGTACGACGAGACTTCCAAGGGTTCCGCGCCCTCCTGAACTTGGAGGAACCGAGGTACAGCATCGATCAGATCGCCGCAAAGACGGGCAAATCGCCCGCCTATTGCGTCGGTCGATTGAAATTGACAGAGCTTTCTCCGGCAGTGGTTGAAGCCTTTTCCAAAGACGAGATCGGCGTAGGCCATGCCCTGTTGCTGGCGCGACTTCAGCCCGCACAGCAGGAAGAGGCCCTCAACGCGTGCTTCCGGGAAGAATGGATGGGCGCAGATCAGAAACCTAAGCGCATCCTGTTGCCAGTCCGCCAGCTTCAGGTGTGGATTGAGCGTAACGTCCTGCTCATCCTGAAAGATGCGCCGTTCGATCGGGAAAATCCGCAGCTTGTCCCGGCAGCCGGAAGCTGTCTAGACTGCCCCAAACGCACCGGACACAACAAACTTCTCTTTGCAGGTATTAGCGAGAATTCGGACGCTTGCTCAGACCCCGATTGCTACTCGGCCAAGCTGGATGCGCACGTAAAGACGACCATCGCGGCGAAGCCAAAGCTGATTCAGATTACGACCGCTTACGGCAAACCTGCCGAAGGCAGTCGGGTTCTTCAACGCAATCAGTACGTCGAAATCCGCCAGGACAAATCGGAGCAGAAGCGCGATTGGCCGGAGTACAGGACTTGTACGTACACCACCGATGCCATCATTGCCGATGGCACAGAGAAGGGCGAGCTCCGCAAGGTTTGCGCTCACGCCGATTGCCCGGTACATAATCCGAAGAAGGAGATTAAGACCAATGATGCAAAGTGGAAGGCTGAGCAGGAAAAGCAGCGGAAGCAGGAAGCTATCGCTCGAGCAACCGGTCTCCGCGTTCTAGGAGCCATCGGCGAAGCCGTGCCAGTGCGTCTGCTGAAAAGGGAATTGGTGTTCATAGCGCTTCAGATGGCAGCGAAGCTTGACTTGCCGCGCATGGAAATCCTTGCCAAACTCCACCAGCTTACGACCCAGAAGGGTAAGGAACCGCTTCCGAAAATTGTCGTGTCCTTCATCCGTCGCTCCGCAGAAGGTATGTTGGGGAGGCTACTGGTGGAGATGGCTGTTTTGCTTCGGGCCGATTCGGAACAGGCGGCCAGCAAAGTACTCGCTGAAGCCGCCAAAGAGTACAACATCAGCGTGGACGTAATCAGCGCGACCGTGAGCAAGGAGTTTGCAGAGAGGGAAAAGGCCAAGGCCGCGAAGAAGACCACCGCAAAACCGGAAGGAAAGGTGGCAAACAAGACCGCAGCAGCCTAAGCTTCGGCATCGTGATCCCAACGGAGCCTGCAAACACAGGCTCCATTTTTTGTCTCGCGCCTGCGGTCTCCCCAAGTTTGAAACCCTGCCGACCTCCGATCTACCTTGTCCTACCGTCTGCGGTGCGAACAGGCTTCTTCAAGAGGAAATGGGAAAGTCTGCCCTGGAAGACTTCTGAAGGCAGATACCTTCTGTGTTCAGCGCAGAGAGGACACCTTGCGGCGATCGGTTGCGCCGGTAAGTTCAATTGGAGCAGGAATGTTCTCTCCACAACCCTTACATCGGATCACAGAGCCTCGCGTTGGAGGAGGTCCTTGGAACATAAAATGAGTATAGGAGAACAAAAAGCGAAAGTATTCCACATCTGTAATATGGTCGGTAATACAGTGTTATTTAGATGATATTGCATCGCTATTTAGATGATTTTGTTGTAGACTGTTCGTTAGGGAGAAGACCATGGCCGTCAGTGTCGCTCTGCCTCGCCCCGATCTTGCCGCTCATCGAGAGGCATTATCCCTTGCTTGGCCTGAACTAGTCAGGCGTCTTACAGCGATTGTCGGACGGAAACTCACGGCGTACATTGCCGGCGTAAAGGATGTTCGCGCGCTTGATCGATGGATTAACGGGACCGAACCCTACGGAGATGTGGAGGAACGCCTGCGCTTCGCTTATCAAGTGGTGCGTACCCTGAGTCAACATGACTCGGCCAGGATAGTTCAAGCCTGGCTGACGGGGGTTAATCCTGAGCTCGGTGATCGCGTCCCACTGCGCGTCCTGCGAGATGGAGAGCTGACCACCGTAGCTCCAGAAATCTTGGGAGCTGCCAGAGCCTTCATAGCAGGGGCCTGATTTGGAATGTCCGAGACAACAACCCCCACCGCTCCTATCTTTCGGTTGGGGCTGCACCCAGATCCCTGGGAGCCGCCTGACTGGTCACGGGCCCATACCGACGGCACATTCGGCAATCGCTTCGACGATCCTACGGGCTACTACCGCGTCCTCTATGCGTCGAGCCAGCGTCTCTCTTGTTTTATTGAAACTTTGGCCCGCTTTCGACCCGATCTAAGTTTGCTAGCCGAGCTAGAGGTGATCGCCGGCGAAGATGACTATTTCGCTCTCGGACATGTTCCGGCAGAATGGTGCGACGCACGTCGGCTCGGAACGTGTACGGCGCAGGGAAGCTATGCCGACATCTACTCTGCCTACTGGGTTGGGCGTTTGCGCCAAACCTTAGCATCTGAATGCCTGAGGCTCGGACTCGAGGAGCTCGACGTCGCTATTCTCCAACAAGGAAAACCGCGTCGATTGACACAACTTTCGTCACTTGAGGTCTACAAAGCTGGCTTGAACGGAATTTATTACCGTTCTCGATACGGACATGACCTTGAAAATTGGGCTCTCTTTGAACCTTTCCAAATTCGGGACAAAGCAGACCCAGAAGCCATCCACTTGGATGATCCGGACCTCTTGGC
>JBARKD010000250.1:0-12723 GCA_049800615.1 Acidobacteriaceae bacterium
GCTAAGACAACAGCAGTAGGGGAAGTGAATAGCTTCTAGGTGAGGGCACTCTAGGCGCGCAACACGGTGGTCGGACGGGGCCTTTCTCGGGATGGGCTGAAGAACCCCTCAACTAGATCTAGTAAAGGACGAAGCAAGCCCATTCCGGCGTGGACTAGCCCGAGAAAAACATGGGGACGGGACGGGACATTTAACGGGTTTTCTAGCGCCTTTGTATTCTCCCAAAATTAAGGTAAACGTCCCGTCCGCTCCCGGTTAGTTTCACCTCGCTGCGGGTCGACGACTGCAATGACAGAGGCGTTTGATTCATTAGGCGCCAAACGCCTCAGTGGTGACTCGCGTGACTCACCAAAGCGGAGATTTTGGCGTGGCAACCAAAATGCCTTCAAAACCACCCCCGAAAATGGCGGAAGCGTATTTTGCGTGCTCGGGACATATCGCGATGATTGGGCATTACCATGTCCGGTATGGGACGATGGAGTCCCGCACAAATGCCGACTGCAAGCTGCGGTAGGTGAGTAGTGTCTTGATCGCCATGGAGGCAAGTTTCGGTTCGGGCGTTGGTCCCACATTTATTTCCCTGATATAGGAAGTTGAATAGTTCGTTCTTACATCGATTTTGATGTACGGAACGATGGTGGAACGTCCTACTCTAAAGTATCGTTTAGGAGAATCGGGGTACAAGCATTGAACAATAAGGCGCCACTCTCGTTCTTCCTCGAAGCTGCTGTCTTTGAAAATGGGGCTGCAAAGATTTATCAAATACGACAAAAATCGTGGTGCCATGTTAATGGCTATCTTCGGGTGCTTTCCTTGCACTGACAAGAGATAGGCTTCAATATTTTCATTTAATAGTTTCCTCTTCTCGGTGTCGGAATAAAGGCATTTCCCGAGCGAGATGTCGCAGACGTCAATATCGACGGACAGATCGATACTTGGATCGTCATCCGGCTTCTCTAAAATTGGAGCATTGATCGCTGCTGGAAGAAAGCCAATCGCGACTCCAGATCCGTTGGGGGAATACCCACGCCATTGGGGAAGAGAATCCCCATCTTCGCTGAATGACGCAACGAAGACATCGGCGTGATCGGTTTTCCTAAATAGCTTTTCTATCTGGTCTTGAACGGCGGCCCGTGCCGGGTGGCTTTTCGCCCTTTCCATAAGCATCTGTCTGATGAAAGCTCTGGCGTGGAGGTATTCAGTCTCATCATTCATGTACCGGATATCGGTTGCCCAGATCATTCCCGTCTCCGTAATCTTCTCCAGGACTTCCAGAGATGTGTAGTGGAAAAGTAGAGCCGGAGGCCTGCGGCTAAGGTGCCTGTGGAGCGGGTTTAAAGAGGTACGTTTCATATGTTTGTAGCTGTGTAATCCTAAACAAATAATCAGACATTGAGGAGGGCGCGTATAGCTGAGGCGATCCGAAGCATACATCACTCCGCTGCACCAATTTCTCTAGGTCTTGCACGAAGCATGCCGACCTCAGTGGCCGCCCAGTGTGGATGCTCCGCCGAATCGCAGCCAGGGGGGAAATGGGGAAAATGGGGGGGAAAATGGGGTGCAGTCTGACAGTGTGTCGGAGAAACGATTTTTTGCGTGCATGAACCGCAATATACAGCCCTAGATCCATCGTTCGGCTACAACATATAGCGTGCAAAATTCTATCTCCGACACACTGCCAATCTGTCCCCGGGTTGCTCCCGTAGGGCTCTCTCATCCTCAATGCGCCGGTTTATCCCGGCGCTCGCTGTCCACCGCATCCCATTTGCCTCACGAGTGGTAGAATCTGAGGGATTCGGCTCCGATCGGAAACTCTGGATGGTCCACTGACTAGGGAGCCGATCCGAAGATTGGAAAATTAGGTTCAGATTGGAAACGTCGTAGTATATACGCCGGTGTGCACACGGTGTTCTCCGGCATCTCCACTTATGCCCGCATTAGCACGTCGGTCTTCGGTTGAGCGCCTAACTTCAAAAGAGGGGTTTGATGCCATGACTCAAGCTGAAATCTCGAATCGAGTTCCTCTCACTTTTGAACGCGAAGTGGGCGAAGCTCTCGGCACGGTGGTCTTCCATTTCTCAGGACCGTTCACCGCACGCACAGTATTCGAATGCCAATCACCCGACGCCGTGAGCAAGATGTTCGATTTGCAATTGATGTTGCCCACCGGCGAGCCGCCGACCGTTAACATCTTTGACCTTACCGACGTTCCCTACATGGATTCAACGGGACTCGGTATGGTCATCAGACATTATGTCCGATGCCAGGAC
The DNA here is from genome assembly GCA_049800615.1 of Acidobacteriaceae bacterium. Classification (GTDB taxonomy): domain Bacteria; phylum Acidobacteriota; class Terriglobia; order Terriglobales; family Acidobacteriaceae; genus PALSA-350. The sequence goes on from JBARKD010000250.1 coordinate 2,271, forward strand.
AAAGGCGTTCGGTTTGTTGCCGCGGGAGTGAGCCCACGCGTCCTGGAACTATTCAAGCTCACTAACGTGGACCTGGTGATTCCCATGATTGCCACAGTTGAGGAAGCGAGTTAGTTGAAGCGACCCACCGAAGGACCGGAGAGCCGTCCCCTCTTTTCCCCTCCCCTCTTATCCCTCTAGAGCGCTTCGATCCTTACGCTGCCATCGGATGTGTGGATGGTGAGTGGCGTGCCTCCGCCATTCAGCTTTCCGTGCAAGGCATGGCCCTGCTCTCCGTGAGACTGGAACTGGTCCATGGTGAGCGGCAGAGCACAGTCCACGTGGCCATCACTGGTATGCACGTTCAGGTCGGCGGCGAAGTTCCTGGGGACGCGAAGGGTCACCCTGCCGTCAGACGATTGAATCGTCGAGGGCCCGGCGAGCTGCGTTCCTTCGCGTAAGCTGAGGTCCAGCGAACCGTCACTGGTATGCAGCGCAAGAGCGTGGAAGATGCCATCGACGGTGAGGTTGCCATCGCCAGTATGGGCGTCGATAGCGCCCTCGGCATCAATAACCTTCACGTCGCCGTCACCGGCCTTGATGTGCAGGTTACCCGAGACATGATCGAGGGCCACGCTGCCGTCGCCGGTGGTCAGGCTGAGGTCGCCGTGCAAGCCGGAAAGAGTGACACCACCATCCGAGGTCCTGGCTTCGAGTGTGAGCTGGGCGGGGCTTTCGACGGTTACCCGGGTTTGCTCCCTGTGCCAGAAGGTGTGCCCGCCAAGGTTCGGCCGCTCTTCAAAAAGAAAGTGAACCAAATCGCCGCTCTGTCCTTCTTCCAGGCGATAGTCGCTCAATTTGCGCCCCTCCACTTCGATGTGGATCCGGATTTCCTGGCAATTTCCGCAGGAACGAAAGGCGACGCCGGTGTCCCCGGTTTCGAGGGTAAGCGTGGGCTTGCCTTCGACCGGATAGGACTTCGACCAGGAGTGATCGGAATCCTGCGCGAGGACAGTCAAGGAGGAAAGAAGGGCGAGCCCGGTCAGGGTGACGGCGCATTTCGTCTTCATGGCGGGAGATACGGTGGTGGTGTTGGAAAGGTTCCCTGTTCCCGTCCGCATTCGGCCCGGCTACCCTGCACCGTTGTCCTGCGCCGTTACGTCGTAGGACTCGGAAAATTGGCATTCTCCCTCCACCGGGATCGCCCGCTGAGTAAATCAGTAAAATAACCGGTCCAAGCCTGCTTGCTCCTGCATCCATCGAAACAGGGAACTTCCGGGTCCGCTGAGAACACAATGATGAGCGTCGGAACGACGCCTCGCTTGTTTCCGCGATTTCGTGTTGACGGTGTTCCCAATCGGCCTGCAATATTTGGCAACGATGGATCATCACATGAAGGAGTCCTTCTATGCCTGAAACCGCATCCTCTGAAGCGTGGGGTGATAGTGTGCGCGGATCTCAAGCGAACACAGGTAAGAAACTGCAGCCGAAGAGTGTTCTAACGAAGATTGCAGCGTTTGTTGCAGATCGAAATATCCCTTTCCTTGTTTGCAGCATTGGAATGATCGTGATGTTGCTGTGGGCAGGCAATTTCAAAATGACGGCACCGGGGGCAGAGGGCATCATCCCGCTCGTCACTAACAGCCCACTTACCAGTTGGCAATTCAAAGCCTTTGGACCCTATATTGGGGCGGATATGATCGGGGCCACTGAATGGACAGCAGCAATCCTACTGATCGTTGGCTACTTTAAACCCAAAGCAGGCATTCTGGGCGGGATCATTCTAGTCGGCATGTTCTTCACCACAAGCAGCATGTTGATCACGACTCCGGACGACACCGTCGTGGTTCACGGCATCCATTACATGAACAATCTCGGCCTGTTCCTCTTTAAGGACGTTATCTCTTTCGGAGTTGCGTTCTATCTGATCAGCTATTTTGGCCGAAAGGCGATCATGGCTGAAAATCAGAGCTAAACCGTTGTTAGAAGAAATACTTTGCCACCAATTGCACCTCGCGGTTATCCAGGGTTGTTGACGTGACCGTCCCGAAGGAGCCCGAGGACACGTTAGCATTGGGAACGCCAAACTGGGGCGTATTGAAGGCGTTGAAGGCCTGGATTTGAAGACTCAGCTTCTGCGATTCAGAAAACGGCATGGCGAAGATTCGCTTGAGCTCCAACGAGAGGGGATTGTTCGAAGGCGCCACCACCCATGACGGGTTGCGCGGCGCGTTGCCGTAATGGCCGATCGCTTCCGTGAATCTGGCGGTATTGAACCACTCATTGATGGACCTGTTGGGAACACCATTCGGCTGGCCTTGAACAAGATCCGGATATTCGAAGTTATTGCCGTTATTCTGGCCGTCGTCACTCTGATTGACGAACTGCGGACTGCCGGAATAATACCGGAAGATCGTAGCAACGCCCCATCCACTCAGAAGTTTCCGCGCCACCACGTTTCTGTTTTCACCCAGTTGGGGAATGGTGTATATGGCGGCGATGGTCAGGTTATTACGCTGATCGGTCAGCCCGTTCGCCCATACCTTCTGGAAAGGATTCTGGGTCTCATTGCGCTGTTGGTTCGTGCCGCCGCCTTGATCATCCCGGTCCGTGGAGAGGGAATACGCCGTGGTCAGGAGGAGCCCGTGCGATAGGCGATGTTGAAAGTGAACCAGGAGGCCCTCGTAAATTGAGGCTCCATGATTATCGAGCACGCGCATCTGGCCGTAAGCAGGATACGGGCGATTTGCCTGGACATTTCCGCCGGGGGCCTGTGGCGGGCCGACATTGAAATTCAGCAGAGACGTGTCCTCTTTGCTTCCCTTCACCCCAACATAGGAAACATCAATCACGTTGTTGTAGAACTGCTTGGAGAAAGTCAGATTCCACGTCTGCAAATAAAGGTCGGGATGTTGGCGGCCCGGCGGTATCGACACGATATTCGCGACGGACGCGGAGAGGGACGGCGAGACTGGATTCTCCAGGGTAGACACGGGAGCGTTGGGCGTAGCGCAGTAACCGCAGTTGCCGTTGAACAGACTAAAGCTCGGGTCATCCGGCGGGTTGAGCTGCAGGATATTGATGTTATCGAACTGCCCCGCGTAGTAACTGATCCCGTACCCTCCGCGCACCACCATCTGGCGCGGCAGGCTATAGGCGAACCCCAGCCGGGGCCCAAAGTCCTTGCCCGTGATGTGCCATATCGGGCTGTAGTTCGCGAGGGGCACCAACACCACAGGGTTGACGGTCCAGTCGATCGTCTCGGAGGTGTTGAGAGAGTCCGTCGGGGCGGGGTAGAGGGAGTAGTTCAGCCCCGTGTTCAGGGTAAGATTGGGCGTCACCTTCCAGTTGTGCTGTATGTAAAAAAACATGCGCCATTGATGGGCATTGGTGAGTGGAATGCCCTCCGGCGTGATGACCTGGGCGGGAATCCCCAGCATCAAATCCGCCCCGTCGAAACCGCCTTCATTGGCGGGGGCATTGGGGCCGTTGTTGGCGGTTTCCGAGCCGTTAAAGTTGATGACTCCGTAAGGGGTATTGCTGGTGTCGGCATTGTCTTGAACGCGGCGGACGTCTCCGCCGAAGATCACTGTATGCGTGCCGTGCGTCCAGGTCACATTATCCACAAGCTGGTAGGTTTTGCCCTGATCCAGTCCGACACCAAAGTCGCTGCCCACGCCAATCAATTCGTTGCTGGTGAGATTCGGAAAACCTTGCTCGGACGGGGGCCAGGGCTGGCCGTTGGGCTGCACAAAGCCGTTGATGCCGATGGAAGCAGGCGTGAAGTTGGTGCCCGCGTAGGTGGTATACAGCTTCTGGTTCTCGAAATCGATCCCCAGGCGAAGTTCATTAATGAGCTTGGGCGAGGCGATGTGAACATACTGCAGACCGGCGTTGAAAATCGGCAAAGTCGCATTATCGTTGAAGTTCGGATTGCCCTCGGAGATAAAATTGTCCCGGCTTGCGTACATGAAATGAACCGTAAGCTGGTCGTTCGCGTTCAAATGGTGATCGATGCGCCCGATGAACTGGTTGGTGTTCTGGGTGCCCCCCGTGAAATAGGCGTAGTTGAAGCCGCCCTGGTTGGTATTGGGCAAGGGCATGTATTTTTTCACGATCTGCTGCGCCACCGGATCGACGGGGATCTGGTTGTTGAGATACGGCTGACCTGTAGTCGGGCTCACCAGTTGGGTGCCGGGCAGTAGAGCCGAAAAATCGCCATTCTCCTCCTGCGGAGTGAGAACCTCCGTCAGCCCTGCAGTCTCCTCGTTGGAGCGAATGCCTTCATAGCTTACGAAAAAGAAGGTACGGTTGGGGATAATCGGACCGCCCAGTACGCCGCCGAACTGATTCTGCCGATACACCAGCTTGGGCGCGGGGGCGGGTACAAAGAAGTTGCGCGCATCGAGCGCCGTGTTGCGAAAATACTCGAACACATCCCCGTGAAAATTGTTGGTGCCGGATTTGAGTTGAATGTTCGTGATGTCCCCGGCCGCGCCCACGTTTTGCGCTTCGGCGTTTGCGCTAATCACCTCGAATTCCTGTATGGCGTCGGTGGAGGGATACAGATTCACGTACGCGTGCCGGTCGCCAATCATGGTGACCCCGTCCACGTTGGTCTGTCCCCATTCCAGCTGTTCGCTGTACGACTGAACGCTGGCGCCATCCTCCGAGGAGGTGTGATTATCCGGACTGTAAGCGGTCGTGCCGGGCGTGAGAATAGCGAGGTCCTCAAATTTGCGCCCATTCAGGGGAAGGTTCTGTGTCTCCACCTCGCCGACAACGGTGCCCAGAGAGGAGGCTTCGGTCTGCAGCAAGGGTGGCGCTCCTTGAACGGTCACCTGCTGCGTGGCCGCCCCAACCTGCAGTTGGAAGTTGACCCTTGCCTCCTGGCTGAGCTGCAGCTCAATTGCCTGCTGCCGGGTTGTGGTGAACCCGTTGGCCGTGACCTCAACGTTATACGAGCCGGGAGGCAGGTAGTTGACGGTGTATTCGCCCGTAGCCGCGGTCACCGCCGATTTTGCGATCCCGGTGGACACGGACGTGACTGTCACTTTGGCTGCCGGAATGACTGCCCCGGAGCGGTCGGTGACGGTGCCGACGATTGCCGTATCGACGGTCTGTGCCCTGCTCAGCATCGAAGTCGAAGCCAACAACAGGAAAAGGGAAATCGAGGGCAATCTATTCTTCGTCGTGAACAATCCGCTCATGTTGGGGGCGTCCTTGAAGGGATTTGAAAGCTGCCGTTTTGAGATGACCCTATTGCCGGGAAATCATGTAAACCTGTGGAATTGGTTCAACTGAACGATTCGCCAAGTGGGGTAGGCCGGGGGGTATCTGGGGATCATAACACCTTCAGCCAAGCAGGCCGCAAGGGGAATCTGACGATTCAGAATGCCTTCAAGGCCTATGCGAAAACTCTGGATGTGAATCGGATAAATGGAGTGGACTCCTCCGTTGAGACACGCAAAAACAGTGAGGGTTTCCAGATGGTGGTCGGCTACGCGCAGCCGCAGGAGGTTCGGCTCGGGCCCGCAGTCGCTAGATTCTAACCTAGGTTGCCATCGCGCAGTATCTTAGCTAACCTATTCCTAGCAGGTTGGAGATAATGTGATGGCCGAGGCAACGATGTTCGAGGCGAAAACCCAGCTTTCCGAGTTGGTTAAGCGGGCTCAACGGGGGGAAAAAGTCGTGCTGACCACCGGGCGGAAGAAGACACCGGTCGCTATGATTGTCGCTCAGAAACCGGTGAAGGAGCGGGTTTTTGACTTTGTTCATCACTCCAATTTCGATATTCCTGCCGATTTCGACGAACTTTCAGAAGCCGAACACAGAGCATGGAGCGAATGAGAGTCCTCATCGACACGCATTACGTGCTTTGGGCGGCGATTAACTCGAAACGCATGGAAGCCTGGGCCAGGAAACTGATCGCCGACCTCGACAACGAGATCCTGGTATCCGCCGCGTCGGTTTACGAGATCAGTCTGAAAGTGAGGCTCGGCAAGCTCCCCGAGGCGGTTGAGTTCGAGAGTGACCTGATTACAAACATAGAGAGCCGTCTTGGGTATACGCTTCTTCCCCTGGAACCGGAGTCGATGATGCGCGCCGCCCGTTTCGAGGACTATCATGCCGATCCATTTGATCGCATGATTGCAGCGCAGGCTATCCAAAACAACTTGCCAATTCTTAGCACAGATCCAAGGCTCGATGTCTTTGGCGTTCGACGCCTAAAGAAATCCAGGCGGTAGCTGAATAGGTATTGAACCACTTAAATTTCCGTTAAGAGTCGAAGCACTCCATCCTCCCCTTGACGTCTAGACGAGGGGCCCGGGACAGACGAACTAACCCCCAAATAACGTCGACGGCGAGCGCGGAGCAATAGATTTGTTTGCTTCGGTGTGTGCTAAGTCCTTATTTTTCCCAAGATGGCCAAATCTTTTATTTCCCGCCCCCATAATCCCCTTATGGGGAGCGCTTTCTGGCCGCGGAACGATGAACGGGTAATCGGAGACGCTTGACCGCCAGGGTACCGCCTGGCTTGCGAGCCCGAGCATGGCCCTTTTGTCACGTCTATATAGATCTCAGCTGGTGTTGTTTCGGACTAGCGGTGAAGGAAATAATCGCTGCGGAGATGCGGGGAGACCGTAGCTTGCTCTCTCACGTTCGCGTCTATGCCGCCGCCTTCGTGCCCCTTCATCCCGTCACCAACTGCCCAACACCCAACTGCTCATGCAGCGCGGCCAAAACACGCGCTCGAGTGAACGGAACCTGACGGAGGCGAACACCTACGGCATCGAAGATCGCGTTGCCGATGGCCGCCGGTGTCACCGTGATCGATGTCTCTCCGGCGCCGGTCGCCGGGACGTTCTCCGGCACCACGAACACCGTTTCGATTTCCGGTATCTCGTAGCCCAGGCGAAGGCTTGTATAGCCGATCCAGTCGACGGAAGTGACCCGTCTCGAGTCCCAGGTGACTTCCTCTACCAAAGCGCGGCTCATGCCCTGCAAGAGACCGCCTTCCACCTGGTTGCGAAGTCCGTCGGGATTGGAGATAGGGCCGCAGTCGATGGCGACCAGGAACTTCCGTGGCCGAACAACACCGGTACGCCGATTTACCGAGACGTCGGCGATTAAAGCGGCATACCCGTTATCTCCTTCATAGGCGACGCAGGCCACGCCCCGCCCCAACACTTCTCCATCCTGCGCAGACCTGGCGCGAGGCGATTCCCAATTCGCTGCCTTGGCCGCCGCCGCCAGCACACCCTTTACCCGCTCATCGTGCAGATGGCGCAGGCGATACTGAATCGGGTCTGCGTGCATCGCGGCCGCCAACTCGTCCATGAAGCACTCATTGGCAAACGTGTTCTGAATGCGCAACGGAGAGCGCAGCGGTCCCGTGTAAAACGGTGAGGCCACGGTGTGCGTTAACACGCGTTCGCATTTGATGGTGCCGCTGCCGTTGCATGCGCCGCCGGCGCAACCGGCAAGGTATTCCGGAACCGTGTTGCTTCCGTTGTGCAGCTTCCTGGTCGGCGCCTTGGCTGCCGTGGGCTCGAAGAGTTCCGGCTCGTATCCGAGCAGCATGCCACTGATGATGTTGCCCGGCTGGTCGTAGCCGGGACGGCTGCCCCGATTCGCCACCCAATTTTCCCGGTCCCAGGCAACGATGGAGCCGTCGCTGGCCACGCCGGCACGATGCTCGATCACACATGCGCTTCCGAAGTTTTCCCACTTCATCTCGTCCTCGCGTGTGTACTGCAGGCGTACCGGCCTCGATACCGCCTGAGACAGCACCGCTGCATCGAACGACACCGCGTCCGCTCCGTTCAGTCCGTAGCAGCCAGAGCCGCGCACAAAGATGACCCGCACGGTATCCGGCGGCCGATTGAGCAACGTGGCGATGCAGTTGCGCGTGGGATAGACCGATTGCGTCGGAGACCACACGGTCGCGCTCTCCGCGCGCACATCGGCCACAGCGCACGAAGAGCCCAGCGAACCATGCATCTGGTACGGATACGTATAGCGTGCCTGAAGCACTCGATGGGCTTTGGCCAGAGTCTCGGAAACATCGCCGGAGTCAACGCTCAGCTCGTCGCGCGAGGGCCGCTGCCGCAGGGTTTCAAAGAACGTGCCCTGTGACGGAAGCGCCGGCCCAGGCTGCCAGTGGCACACCAGCCTGCGGGCCGCCTGCACTGCGGCAAACTGGGTCTCTGCCACCACGCCGGCAAAATCCTTCTGAACGACAACTTTCACCACACCGGGAATGCTGCTCACGGAAGCCTCGTCAACCGAGACCAATTTCGCACCCATCTCCGGCGGGCGCACCACGCGGCCATGCAGCATGCCGGGCACGCGAACGTTCTGCACGAACTCAAAAGTCCCGGTCATGAGAGCGACGCGGTCGAGAGCGGGTACGGATTTGCCCAGCACTTTCCATTCGCTGGGCGAGCGGCGTTTTGCTTGCTTGTTCACCTCCAGGCTGAACTTCCTGGCGCCAATGAGCTCGGCATAGCTCACGCGTTTGCCGTTGGGCGATAGAACGTAGCCGTCTTTGGCTGTGAGCTGGGCTGTCTCCATCCCCAGGTGCGCAGCCGCCATACTGACCAGGGCTTCGCGCGCGGTGGCCGCGGCCAGCGCAAGGTCTTTTATGTTGAAATTCGTCGGTGTGGATTGGCTGCCTGAGGTGCTGCCCTGGTCGGGTGTCACCGCCGTATCGCACTGCACCAGCTTCACCGCCTGAAGCGGAACGCAAAGTTCCTCCGCGATCAGCTGGCTTTGCGCGGTGAAAACACCTTGCCCCAGGTCGCATTTGCCCGTGTACGCAGTGACCGTCCCATCGCTGTTCACGGCGATCCACGAGTCGAGTTTGTCGGGGTCGATGTGCGAGAAATGCGTCGCAAATTGCCCCGGCCGCCTCTCCTGCCCAAACAGTTCTGACAGCGAGATTTGTGAGAGCGGACCAAGGCTAACAACCAGCGCTCCTGTGCTTCGTAGAAGTTCGCGCCGAGAAAGTGTCATGCCAGCTTCCCATCCCGGTAGCGGCAGATGGCACGCATCATGCGCGTATGTGCGAAACAGCGGCACAGTACCCCGCCGAGGGCCTGGCGAATTTCCTGGTCGGTTGCCTTCGGCTTCGCATCGAGCAGGGCCTTTGCTGTGAGGATTACCCCGCTGAGGCAATAGCCGCATTGCGCCGCTCCCTCGTCGATGAAAGCCTGCTGGATCGGATGGGGCTTCTCCGGCGTGCCCAGCCCCTCCAGAGTCGTGATCGGGGCGGCGCCGACGCTGCCCACCGGCTTGACGCAGGACCGAATGACCTGCATCCCCATGATCACCGTGCACGCGCCGCATTGCGCCATACCGCAGCCAAACCGGGGCGCGTTCAGATGGAGCTCATCTGCCAATATAAATAGCAAGGGCGTGTCTGCATCGACGTCCACCGCATGCTCTTGCCCGTTGACCGATAGGATTTGTTTCACGTGAGACCTGGGCGACGGAATGCCCGCTCATCATCATTTTAGATGCGAGCTCCCGGCGGATCGCCAGGGCCTTGCTCTGAAAGACTCAGCCGAGCGGGAAATTGCCCCTTATTTCTCGACGCCCGGATAGCACTCCTCGAAAACCACGCTGGCCAGCGAAGACCGCTGTTCCCATCCCAGCCGCTGCAGTTCAGGCTCATTCCCGAACCCGTCCACATATCCCAGACAAAGGTAGGCGACGGGAACGACGTGAGCCGGAACGTTCAATAAGGAACAGAGCGCTTGCGGCGAGAGGATGCTCACCCAGCCGACACCGACGCCCTCCGCCCTTGCCGCAAGCCATAGGTTTTGGATGGCGCACACGCTCGAATACAGGGCAGTTTCGGGCATGGTCTGGCGGCCGAGGCCGTGCCCTTGTTCACTCTGCGCATCGCACAGCACGCACAGGTTGAGCGGAGCCTCCAGGATGCCTTCCAGCTTCAACTCCGCATATTGATCCCGCCGCGCACCCTGGTACTTGGCCAGCGCGTCCTGGTTGGCCTGCCGGAACATACTGTGGACCTGCCGCCGTACCGCAAGCGAGCGGATAAGGATAAAGCGCGAAGGCTGCATAAGTCCGACCGAAGGGGCGTCATGCGCGGCCTGGAGCAACCGGCTCAGCAATGCGTCTGACAAAGGCGTGGGCAGGAAGCCGCGGCGCACATCGCGGCGAGCAGCGATGACGCGGTAGATGGCGTCTCGCTCAAGCTGGTTGAAATCTGTGGCAATTACCGGCAAAGCCTCACCCCGCATGGTTTGAGTCTAACTCCGGCGGACGATTGCTATTTCCACCTGGCCGGGCGCTCTATAAAATAGCGTCATGCGAGTCCCCGTAGTCTCCGAACCGCCCGACAACCTCGGACAACTGCACGGCCTCAGTCCGAAACGGGCCGCTCCGATTCCGGCTATCGCAAACACGCCGGCCAAGCGAGCAGCGTCGAGGCTTGCTCTCACCC
>JBARKD010000251.1:0-11469 GCA_049800615.1 Acidobacteriaceae bacterium
GCGAAAGACTGCGCCGGGTTGGGTCGGATGCAAGCCGTCTCCGCGGGTAAGAATCTCTCTCTCCTCGAGCCCACCACGGATCGCATGCGGAGTGGCGCTGTGCCAATCGCCAAAGTAGAGTCCGATGCGATCTCCGGTAGTTTGCGCCTGCAGCGGTGAGCCGGTAACACACCCCGCAAGGATGAGCAGAACCCAGCTTCTTATGTTCATAACACGTTCATTCTCTGCCGCTTTTCCGCTGGCCACAAACCTCTTTCGTACTATTTCGCTTGTTGCGGCAGGAAATAATTGTTTAGTTAGAAGGGCGGTAGTTTATGACAATGGTCATGCGTAGGACAAAGCTGTTATTTTCCCTTTCCTTCGCGGCCTTTTTGCCGGGCCTCCTCATGGGCCAAACCGGATTTCACAACGCGCCTGCATCGGCGGCGGCGGAAAAAAATCCCCTGGAAGGACAGGCGTCCGCGATCGAGGCGGGCAAGACCAGTTACGCGAGCCATTGCGCGGCCTGCCACGGCGTAACCGGGGAAGGCACGGGCAATGTTCCGCAGCTGGCGCATGGAGCGCTTCAAGGTGTGCCCGATGGTTCGATCTTCTGGTACATCACCAAGGGTGGTCTGGAAAACGGGATGCCCTCGTGGGCATCGCTGCCGGAGCAAGAGCGCTGGCAGTTGGTGACCTACATCAAGACCATGAGCGCTTCGCCTTCGATGAGTGCCCCGGCGCCCACGGCGACGTCCGCTGCCCCCGAAGTTTCCACCGCTGCGCCACCCCAGCCTCCTTTCACTGACTACCGGTTTGAGAAGCCGGGAACGATTCGCCACATTACCCTCAAGGATCTGCCTGCGCCCTACGCGTCGCAATCTGCGATGGGCGGCCCTACCGTGGTTCCCCGGCCCGAAGGCGCGTGGCCCAAAGCTCCCGAAGGTTTTACCGTAAGTCTCTACGCCACGGGATTAACCAATCCCCGCATCCTGCGCCGGGCGCCCAACGGGGATATGTTTCTGGCCGAAACCGCTGCCGGCGACATCAGGATCTTTCGCGGGATGACCGAAGACGGAAAGCCGAAGGAAGTGCACGTCTTTGCCACCGGCCTGAACACGCCTTTCGGGATCGCGTTTTATCCGCTGGGTGATAACCCGCAGTGGGTCTATGTCGCCAATATGAACTCGGTGGTGCGTTTTCCGTATCACAGCGGCGACCTGGCGGCGAGCGGACCTGCGCAGCATCTTGATGACCTTCCCAGCGGCGGCCATCACCGTTCGCGCGATGTCCAGTTCTCTCCCGACGGCAAGACCATGCTGGTCTCGGTAGGATCGCAGGAGAACGTCGATGACACGGCGGCGGAAAAGGACCGCGCGGACATCCTGGCATTCGACCCTGACGGTTCGAACAAGCGGGTCTATGCGTCTGGCATTCGTAATCCTGTAGGGATTGCCGTGAATCCCAAGACCGGGGAACTGTGGTGCTCGGTCAACGAGCGTGACGAATTGGGGAACAACCTGGTTCCCGACTACATTACCCACGTGCAGCCTGGCGGATTTTATGGCTGGCCCTGGTGGTACATGGGACCGCACCAGGATCCTCGCCTGGCTGGAAAGCGGCCTGATCTGAAGGAGAAGGTCCTTACGCCGGACGTGATTCTGCAGCCACACAATGCATCGCTCGAGATGACGTTTTACGATGGTTCGCAGTTTCCGGAGGCGTACTCCGGAGATATTTTTGCTGCCGAGCATGGTTCGTGGAATCGTTCTCCCAGGACGGGCTATGAAGTGATTCGCGTTCCACTTCACCAAAGCGGTCATGCGACCGGTGAGTACGAAGACTTTCTGACCGGTTTTGTGGTGGACGACAAGAGTGTCTGGGGCCGGCCGGTAGGGGTAGCCACGGCAACCGATGGCTCTCTGCTGGTGAGCGATGACGGCTCGGGGTCGATCTGGCGCATAACCTACACCGGCAAAAAGTAGCGGGAAGCGGAGGACACGATATGAAATTGCTCAGAAGAACAGCTTGTCTCGCGGGATTGGCAGCGATGGTGGTCACGGCGTCACAAGCCCAGCTCGCGGACAAAAAGGCGCTCACCCTGCAGATTGCCAAACAGGTCGCTGCCGCCGCCGAGCAAGCCGCGGCGGCAAACCACAATCATATGTTCGTGCTCATCGTGGATGATGGCGGCAACCTGATGTACATGGAGAGGATGGACGATGCGCAATTAGGCAGCTTCGAAGTAGCCCTGGGCAAGGCGCGCAGTGCTGTTTTCTTCAAGCGGCCGACCAAGATGTTTGAGGATGCGGTGACCAAGAATGGGTACACGCCGATTCTGAAGCTTCCCAACGCCATGCCCATCGAAGGCGGCATTCCTCTTATTGTCGATGGCCACATCCTGGGCGCAATCGGAGTGAGCGGCGGCACGCCACAGGAAGACGGAAAATCGGCACAAGCAGGCGCCGATGCATTTCTCGGCATCATCCAGGCCCACTGAGGGGTTAACTAAGGAAGCGGCGACGTGAAGGCCGATAGCTTAACGGGATTTGTCATCTCGGCCGAAGCGAAGAGATCAACTTATTATGAGAATCGATCCTGACAAGTGTGTAGCGTGCGGAAACTGCACGTATGTCTGCCCGATGGGCGCGATCTATGTTGATCCTGTGATCAAGCGGGCGACCATCAACCGCGACGAGTGCGTGGAATGCTATGCCTGCTACAACGGGCTCAGCACAGAGCACCTGAACCCGTCCTTCGTGCGCAACATTCGCAAATTTTTCCAACTGGGGCGGCTGCGCTTCGATCCTGAGCCCGACGTTTGTCCTACGGCTGCATTCGAGCCGGATGAGCTGGTGTGGCCGCGCGTAGTGCGCAGAGCCTTTTCCGATCCTCGTGCAACCCACGAGTCGACCGGTGTGCAGGGCCGGGGCACAGAGGAAGTGAAAACCAACGATGTGACGGGCCGGGTAAAACAAGGCGAAGTGGGATTCACCATCGAATTTGGCCGTCCCGGGGTCGGCGTCTGGATCCGCGATATCCAGAAGATGACATGGGCTTTGGCCAAAGCGGGAGTGGATTTTGAAAAGAAGAACCCGTTCACGCTGCTGATGACGGATATAGCCAGCGGCACGCTGCGCGAGGACGTTCTCAACGAGAAGGTGATGTCGGCCATTGTCGAGATCAAAGTCGGCGTAGCGCGAACCGAGGAGGTCGTTCGCCTCGTACACGCGGTCGAGAAGGAAGTGGATACGGTGGTTACCCTGGGTGTCGGCACGCGATGTGACGAGAACGGCGAGGAAACCATCGTGGCGCCCATTCTCGAGAGATTGGGTTACAAGATCGAGCGTGCGAAAACCAACATGGGCCTGGGTCGAGTTACGAATCCAGGTGTCCAAACATCTGAGGCAACACCGGAGGCCGTGGGCCAAACACAATGACTAATACTCTGCATCGCTACGGCAGCGCGGAAAGCTTCGCCGACGACTACATCGTTTTTGCCACTCCCAGCAACGGCCGGAATGAAATCGGCAGCTTGCCTAAGCTGAAGAGATTTCTTGAATTGGCGCTGGCTTTCAAGCCGGTCAACATCGGCGATCCGGTTCATGGCGGCGCGCTTCGCCCGCAGAAGGACCTGCATACTTCGTCCAACTGGCAGCGGGATATGACGCCGGATTTCCAGGCGGTCATCAACGGGCTCACGGAACCGGCTTCAGTGGTCGCGATCTTCGACAATCAGGCCGCGGCGGAGAAATTCCTGAAGGTCGCCGCGGAGGCAGACCTGGGCCTCTCGGTGAATATGTCGGCATCGGTCGAAGGCGCGGTTGAGTGTTGCAAGTTTGCCGGGATCGCCAGACACAGCGTCGGCTATTCGCTGGGCTTCGAAGGCAGCACAGAAAAACTGCCAAATTCACAAGCGCTTGCTCTTTCCACCATGTGCGGCCATGGAATGATCTCCAGCAGCCTGGCGAAAAAAATGATCGACTGGGTCAAGGAAGGGCGGCGAACGCCCGGCCAAGCAGTGACCTATATGACCCGCTTTTGTTCTTGCGGTGTGTTCAACCCGGTCCGCGCAGAACGCATTCTCGAGGAAGCACGAAAGAAGATGGAGTAGCTCACTGATGACTACACGACGCTTGCAAGGTGTCCTGACACTGTCAGCATTCCTGGCAATTTCCGGTTCTGTACGGGCGTGGAGCCCTTCGCAGCGCGGTTTTTTGCTGGTGGCCGTCAAAGGAGATCAGAGCCTTGGCGTGGTTAACCCCCTAACCGACCAGAAGGTGGCCGAGGTGCCCGAGGGTGGCATCACCGGCCACGAGGTCACGGCATCGCCGGACGGCCGGAAAGCATACGTGCCGATTTACGGAAATTCCGGTGTGGGTGAGCCCGGCACGGACGGCACCAACATGGTGGTGATCGATCTGGCCTCGCACAAAGTTGTGGGCAATGTCGATTTTGGGAAAGGCGTGCGCCCGCACGATCCTGTCTTCGGCCCCAGGAATGGATTGCTTTACGTCACCACCGAGTTGAACCGTGCGGTCGCGATCATTGACCCAACTACGCTGAAAATCATCGGATCGGTTCCGACCGGCCAGGACCAATCGCATATGCTGGTCATTTCCCGCGACGGGAAGCGCGGATACACGGCCAATGTTGGCCCGGGAACGGTGTCTGTGCTGGACCTCGAAGCGCGCAAGACGATCACAGTGATCCCGGTGTCCAAGCAAATACAGCGAATCGCGCTTTCGGTGGATGGCAGCAAGGTTTTCACCTCGGACCAGACGAAACCGCAACTCGCCGTAATCGATACTGCCACCAATAAGGTGGTCAAGTGGGTGCCGCTTCCCGATCTTGGTTATGGAACAGCCGTGACTCCTGACGGGAAGTGGCTGATCGTTGCCAACCCGCTGATCCATAAAGTTTCCGCGGTGAACCTGAACACCATGAAGGTCGAGCATGTGATCGATGTGCCGGTCCGGCCGCAGGCCATCCTGGTAAACCCCAATAACCAGGTTGCCTATGCATCCTGTGACAAGAGCCGGAAGGTTGCCGTCATCGGCCTATCCGACTGGACCGTCAAAAACCTGATCGATGTAGGGCCGGGCGCAGACGGCATGGCCTGGGCTAAGGTGCAATAACCGGCGACACAACCGATAGCACGACGTTGCCCCTTTCAAGCCCATCTGTCGGGCTTGAAAGGGGTGGTGTCTCAGCTGTCATCTTCGGCGAGAAATAGACGTAGGTATATTTCCAACTGAAGTCGTGCCCGGGCTTGATCGACATATGAATAAAAGGCTCCATGGCTAGGACAGATCGAATGGACCAAAGTTCTTCGCTTTCGAGAGGTTGGTCGCCGGTGATCGCCATTCCCGCGTTGAGGGATTCGTTCACGATCATGATGTTGTAATCCTGTGCCGTCTTTCCAAATCCTTCGATGCTGACTCCAAACTGGTCATGTCCTTCCAGCTTTTTAAGATACGAGATGGTCTTGCCATTGACTGCCCCAAGCGACGTCTTGAAAGATTTAGCGGGATGAATGTCGAAGGGCAACCTGATCGAAAAATCGGGTCCGACTCCTTGGTTATCGAGAACCAGGAAGTTGTGGTCGTAAACGCTGGTCTCGATCGAACGCTTGCCGATATTCGTAAGGCGATGCTCAATTACCATCTTCTGCGGCTGTTCCGTGTCGAGGCGAATGATTTTTTGATAGAGGTAGCCATAACCCGAGGAAGGATCCATCACCCGCTGCGTGAATACTACGGACGACGGCTTGGCCTCCACCGTCCACTTGCCGTGGTCGACGATGGGGTACAGGCGGAACATGCTGTATTTTGCATCGTCGGGTTTTCGCAAAACGCCGACTCCAATTTTGAGGAAGGTGCCGCCGGGACGAGCCTCACGGAAGCCAAGTCCTTCCTCATTCGTAGAGAATTCCTCCGCGGGGCCGGTCACGGCGCTGCAGGGGCCGGCGACGATATCCGCCCCTCTATAGACGTAGTCGACCACGGTTGGATCGGTCTTTGTAAACCACGGGCCGTAGTAATCATGACCGGCGTACTTAAGACTGCCGATGACTCCGGACCAGTCAAAGCGTGTTCCGCGATAGAAGCCGTGCACGGGGTCAGGAGGATGAATTATTGCCGTGAGGTGGCCGTTGCTGATTTGGATATCGTGCGTTTGTGCCGGGCTCACGCAGCATAGTGCGAGCAGCATGGGGAAAAACACCGCAATGTGTTTCGATGGCGAGATGCGTGGTCTGCGCGGGTTCAGCATGGGATGAGCCTTTCCTTGAAACAGGTAATTTTGCATAGGGTGGCGAAATTCTACGAAATCGTGCCAAGCGGCCAACAACCGCGCGTAAGAGCAATTGTCGCTGCGTCTATCGGCATAATATGATCGGGCTACGCTTGAGGGGAATCAGATTTTGAGATCTCGGATCTTTTCCGCTGTTGTAGCTGCGGGCTGCCTTGCCGTATCGCCGCTTTGGTGCCAGTCAGATTGGCCGATGTATGGTCACGATGACGCGAGCACACGCTTTTCCCCGCTCAAGCAAATCAATAGCAGCAACGTACAGGATCTGACTCTTGCCTGGACCTACCATATGAAGAAAGAAGGTCCTCGCCCACAAAAAATGGGACCGGCGAGCAGAGGCGGCGGCAGACGACTCTCGGAAGCGACACCGATCATGGTGAACGGCACTCTTTATCTTCCGACGCCGTACAACAGCATTGTCGCGCTTAACCCGGAGACCGGGGACGAGATCTGGACTTATAAGTTTGAGAAAGGACGCCCGTCTCCCCGAGGTGTTTCTTATTGGCCTGGGGATAAGACCACGCCGGCTACCATCCTGAGCGGAACGAACGACGCGCGACTGCTGTCTTTGGACGCAAAGACCGGAAAGCCGACGGCGGGTTTTGGTACAGACGGATATATTGATTTGCGAGCGGGCGTGGAGAATGGTTTCCCGCATCCGCAATACAGCATGAATTCGCCGCCGTCCGTCTACAAAGACCTGATCATTACCGGGGCCGAGGTGCAGGAGTCGCCGGGACAAGGTGCTTCTGGCGATGTTCGGGCCTGGGATGCTCATACCGGCAAACTGGTGTGGCGATTCCACTCGGTGCCGCAGCCGGGAGAAGTGGGCCATGATACCTGGCCTGGTGACAGTTGGAAAAATCGCTCAGGCACCAACGTATGGGGATTCATGAGCGTGGACGTCAAACAGGGTTTGGTGTTTCTTCCGTTCGGATCGTCGACTTACGATTTCTATGGTCCAGACCGAAAGGGAAAGGATCTCTTCGGTAACGCGATTGTCGCGGTTCACGCAGATACCGGCAAGCTGGCGTGGTATTACCAGACGGTACATCACGACATCTTCGACTATGACTTGGAGTCGGCTCCTCTCTTGATGGATGTCAAGAAAGGAGGAGCAACCATTCCGGCAGTCGCAGTTCTGGGGAAGAACGGACTGCTTTTCATCCTCGATCGGCGCGACGGCAAGCCGGTATTTGGAGTTGAAGAAAGGCCGGTCCCCGCGAGTACAGCGGCGGACGAGGAGGCGTGGCCTACGCAGCCTTTTCCTGTGAAACCCGAGCCGCTGGGCCGCATGAGTTTTCGGCCTGATGAAATCGCCTCGGTCACTCCCGAGCAGAAGAAGTATTGCGAAGATCTCCTGGCGACCGAGGGGGGCATGGAGAACCGGGGAGCCTATACTCCATTCGGGACGAAATTGACGATTCAGTTCCCGGGCACGATTGGAGCGGCGAACTGGCCGGGCATGTCCTACGATCCGCAGCTCGGATACCTGTTTGTGAACACCAACAATCTTGCGGATGTCGGCAAGCTGGTGAAGAATCCGGAAGGCACAGATCCTGCCTACGAGCGGCATAGCCCGTGGGGCGATTATGCTCGTTTCTGGAACAACGGCAAGTTCTGGCCTTGTCAACAACCGCCGTGGGGACAGCTCTGGGCAATCAATGGCAACACCGGAGAGGTGGCCTGGAAGATTCCTTTTGGCACCATCCCTGAGCTCGAAGCCAAGGGCATCCGCGATACCGGCGCTCTGAATTTTGGCGGCACCATTGCCACCGCGGGCGGTTTGGTGTTCATTGCCGCAACCACGGATCACTTCTTTCACGCATACGACGCCAGGACCGGCAAGCTGCTCTGGCAGACCACCCTGGAATCCGGGTCCTATACGACGCCGATGACGTATGAGGCCGCGAATGGAAAGCAGTACGTGGTGATGGTGGCAACAGGCGGCAGCTTTTTTGATACCTCGGCGGGCGACGCTGTGTTTGCCTTTGCGTTGCCCGGCGGATTGCCCGCGGCTCACGTCGCTGCTCAGGTGGAAAAGGGCGCTGACAGCAGTTCTGCGCCGGCGGCCAGCGCTACGCCTCCACCCACCGCAGCGAGTGCTCCGCCTGCGAACTCTGCCGGCATGCCGGATGGTCCTGGCAAGTCCATCGTGCAGCAAAAGTGTTCCGTATGTCACACGGTTAGCGTGGTGACTTCCAAGCATGCTTCCCGGAGCGAATGGGACCAGGTAGTGAACCAAATGGTATCGCGCGGAGCAGATCTCTCGGACGAGGAAATCGACACGGTCATTGAGTATCTCAGCAAGAGTTACGGGCCACTCGATCAAACGGCGCCGCCACGCTGATAACGACGGATTTCCTGTGAGGTTCGGGATGACAATTCTGTGGGTGATTAAGAAAACTGCAGATTCCTCGACTGCGCTCGGAATGACAAAGGGGAGGCTTGCGTTTCAATCGAGTGCGGTGGGTGGAAAATTTTGCCCTCAGCGGCTGAAGCCCCGCCCCTTCAAAACCCAAAAGTCAAAGGCTCTCGGAATGACAATGGAGAGGCTACGCTGCATTTCGTACTATTTCGCTTGTTTGCCGGGGAAAAAGTTGTTTAGGTAGCAGGATCGAGGAATAGGGAGATTTTCATGATTGGGAGGATCGTCGCATCCCTGGGAATTTGCGCCCTTCTGGCGCCTCTCGCCGGAGCGCAAATTACCGGCGACAAAATCGATCTGTACTTTGGCGACTGGCATAACGCCACCCCGCGCACCGTGCGCGGATCGCTTGAGGAACGCGACATCCTGACCAAGGGCGACGCGGCCAACCCCACCCAGAAGGGTGCGGTGCTGCGCTACATGAACTCCTACACCTACGACACGCTGGCTCCCCAGGCGTCCACCAAGCCGACAAAGCTGGATGGGCAGCAGGAAGTCTATTACGTCGAGTCAGGCCAGGGCACGATGAGCGCAGGCGGCCAAACCGTCGACCTGTTTCGAAATATCGCCGTGCTCGCGCCGGCCAATCTTGAGTTCACCATCAAGAGCACGGGCGACCAGCCGCTCGCGATGTATGTGATCAACGAGCCTACACCGCCCGGCTTCCGCCCCAATTCAGCACTGCTCGTGCGGGACGAGAATAAGCTGCCTGTGACGTCCACCACGGGCCTGTGGTGCCACATCGTGAAGACGCTGTTCACCACCGAAGATGGGCTCGGCACCCTGCAAAGCGTGCTGACCGTTACCCTCGATCCGCTGACCATAGGCAAACCCCATGTCGTGGACCACACCGATATCGAAGAAGTCTGGACCGCACTCTACGGAACCAGCCTGGCGTTCGTCAGCAACGCGCTGCGCAAGCAGACACCCGGGATGGCGTTTTATCATGTCCCGGATAATCTGACGCCGCACACGAACGTGAACCAAAACGAAGATTCACAGGTAAAGTTTTTATATTTCGGCCGCTATCACCCGCATGAAACCAGGAAATGAAACCGGGAAATGAAACCAGGAAATGAAACCAGGAAGATAGGATGAGAAGACAGGGCGTACATATGCGGCGTGCATCAGCGGCTCTTGCCAGTCTCACTTTCGGGCTGGTCTCGCTTGCAGGCGCGCAGACTGCGCCACAGAGCAGCGGGACGCAGAATGCCATTAACGGGATCAACTCGTATCCCGGACCCGGGCTGGTCAAGTATCAAACCACGCCCGATCCGCTCAACCGCCGCATCGATATGTTTATCAGCGACTGGCATTTGTCCATGCCCCGCGTAGAGCACGGCTCGCTGATTCTGCGCGACATCCTGACCAAGGGCGACATGTTCGACCCCCCGGAGAAGGGCGCGGTCCTGCACTACACCAATTTCCTTGCTTATGGCAGGCTC
The DNA here is from genome assembly GCA_049800615.1 of Acidobacteriaceae bacterium. GTDB lineage: Bacteria > Acidobacteriota > Terriglobia > Terriglobales > Acidobacteriaceae > PALSA-350. Next base: position 10,165 of record JBARKD010000251.1, read on the forward strand.
GCTCCGGGCGCCTGGACTACTCCCTCCAAGCTCGTGGGCCAGCAGGAGATTTACTACATCCTGGGCGGAGAAGGCGAGGTTAGCGCCGGCGGCGAAACGGCCAAGCTGCACAAGAATATTGCGGTGCTCATGCCGGTCGGGCTTGAATTTGTCATGCACTCGACGGGCGATGAGCCGCTGACCATGTATGTCATCAACGAGCCGCTGCCCGATGACAACGGAATCGTCGGGAATCAGGGCCGCATCCCCTTTCACCCCAAAACCAAAATGGCGGTGAAAGATGAAGAATCCTCGCGCGTCAGGACCCCCGCGACGGCCGACCCATATATCGTGGGCGGCGCGTCCGGTCACTGGGCCCACATCGTCCGCGAGGTATTCTCTCCCGCCGATGGGTTGGCAACAGAACAAAGCGTGATCACGGTTGAGATCGACCCCAAAACCTTAGGAGAGCCTCACCCGCATCGACCCGGCCAGGAAGAGGTCTGGGCCGCGATCGACGGTAACAGCCTGGTGCTTCTGGGCACGGAGTTGCGCGTGCAGAAGCCGGGTATGGCGTACATGCTGCGCCCGGACGCGATCACTATCCACTCCAATATCAACGACGGCGATAAGCCGATTAAGTTTCTCTACTTCGCGCGCTTCCCGCAAGGTGACAACTGGACCCACGCGGTCATTCCTGCCAAGAAATGAAAGGCGCCGGTATACGTCACGCCCTTCCCATGAGAAGCTACCGCCTCACCGTCTGCCTACTTTTCGTGCTTGCGCTGGCCTCGTCTGTATGCGAGGCGCAAGCCGGCGATTTTTACATGTATTTCGGCACCTACACCGGGTTCAAGTTCGTCAGCCATAGCGCGACCATCGGAGTGGGCGAGAGCCACAGCAAGGGAATCTACGTCAGCAAGTTTCATTCGGCCACCGGCGATTTCAGTCAGCCGGAGCTGGCCGCTGAAATCGTGAATCCTTCTTTTCTTACCACTTCGCCGGATCACAAATTTCTCTACGCGGTGTCGGAAGATCCTTTGTCCCTTGGCCCTCCGCTGGATCATGCCTCGTACGTGAGCGCTTTCGCCGTTGACCACGCGACCGGCAAATTGCTCCTCTTGAACACTGCCCCCACCGGAGGTACAAGCACTTGCTATCTTTCCATGGATAAGACGGGCAGGTTTGTGCTTCTGGCCAACTTCGGCAGCGGCAGCATCTCGGTCTTACGTGTAAATGGAGACGGCTCCTTAGGGCAGCAGACCGCCTTTGTGCAGCATCTGGGCCATGGCAGTCCGAGTGTGCCCGTCCAATCCAGCCCTCACC